>JALYMR010000239.1 GCA_030773615.1 Actinomycetota bacterium | reverse complement strand
GCCCAGGTTCGTGTGCACGACGACCCCGGTGGCGTTGAGCACGCGGCGCAGCGAGGGGCGCAGGCGCTCACGGGCCCGGGCGACAAGGTCGACCTCGCCGTCGGCGCCGGCGAGCAGCTCCGCGCGCCGCTCGGCGAGCTCGGCGCGGGCCACGGCGGTGGCCAGGCGCTCAACGGAGGGCAGGGCGCGCAGCCGCTCGGCGGTGCCGTCCCCGAGACGGAGCGGCGAAGGAGTCGAACCTTCCTGGCGCGGTGCGGCCGCGCCGTGCCGGCTTTGAAGGCCGGCTGGGCCACCGGGCCCAGCCGCTCCGCGCGCCATCCTAGGCCTCCCCCTCGAGCACCTCGACACGGCCGGGCTCCCCCGCCACAAGCTCGCCGACGACCGCCCCGGGCACCTCACCCGCGCGCTCGGGGGCCACGGCGACAAGCAGCCCGCCCGACGTCGTCGCGTCGCAGACGAGCCGCCGGCGCCACTCAGGAACCCCCGGCGCGAACCGGGTAAAGCCCTCGGCGTGGTCGCGGTTGCGCCCGCTGCCCCCCGACACGCCCACCCCGTCGCCCTCAAGCAGCGCCCGCACCCCGTCGAGGACGGGCACCGCGGCGGCCCGCACCCGCGCGGCGACGCCGCTGGCCCGGGCCAAGGAACCCAGGTGCCCGACGAGGCCGAAGCCGGTCACGTCGGTGACCGCGTGCGCCCCGGCCGCCCTGGCCGCCCCGGCCGCCCCGGCGTTCAGCGCGCACATCGTGGCCACCGCGACGGCGAGCAGCGCATCATCGCGGTGACCGCGCTTGCGCGCCGTGACCACCGCCCCCACGCCGAGGGGCTTCGTGAGCACGAGCGCGTCGCCCGGCCGCCCCCCCGCGTTCGTCACGACCTCGTCGGGATGCACCGTGCCCGTGACCGCCAGCCCGTACTTCGGCTCAGGGTCGTCGATGGAGTGCCCACCGACAAGGGCGGCACCGGCAGCGGTGACGACGTCATGCCCCCCACGGAGGATCTCGCGCAGAACCTCAGGCCCCAAACGCTCAAGCGGGAAGGCCACGAGATTCAGCGCGCTCAGCGGGGCCCCGCCCATCGCGTACACATCCGACAGGGCGTTGGCGGCCGCGATACGCCCGAAGTCGTAGGGATCGTCGACGATCGGCGTGAAGAAGTCGACGGTCTGCACGAGCGCGAGATCCGGGCCCAGCCGCACAATCGCGGCGTCGTCACCCGTGTCGGCGGCGACAAGCACCCGCGGATCCACAACACGGGGCAGCCCACGCACAATGGGCAGCAGCAAAGCCGCCGGCAGCTTGCAGCCGCACCCCGCCCCATGGGCCAGCGAGGTCAACGGCACAGGCCAGGCGACGGTCACGTGTCGAACGTGCCCCGCTGGGTCTGCTCCCAGAACTCGACCCCGGTGTGGATGAAGCGCTCGGCGCCGTCGTCGGGCGGCACGTAGTCCCACCGCGTGGGGCGTCCGGTGGCCAGGGCGCGGGCGACGACGCGGCGGCGGCGCTGGCTCGCCCGCACGTCGTCACGCAACCGCGGGAGGTCCCAGCGGGCGGCGACCTCGGCGCGCAGGTCGGCCAGGACCTCGGCGTGCTCGGGCCGGCCGGCGAGGTCCTCGAGCTCGAGGGGGTCCGCCACGACGTCGAAGAGCTGGTCGTCCTCCCCCTCGTAGTGCAGGAGCTTGAAGCGCCCGCGCCGCACCATGACCGAGGGGCGGTCGACCCCCTCGCCGAGGTACTCGGCGCACACGGTGTCGGGCCCGCGCGGCTCCTCCCCGCGCAGGAGCGGCAGGAGGCTGTCGCCGTCGAGGGGGTCGACGGGCGTGTCCTGCGCCTCGCCCTCCCCGAGCTCGACGAGGGTGGGCAGGAGGTCGACGAGGGAGACGTTGCCCGCCACCCGGCGGGGCGCGAAGCGGTCGGGCGCGCAGACGATGAGCGGCACCCTCGCGGAGCCCTCGAAGAAGGACATCTTGTACCAGAGGCCCCGCTCGCCCCGCATGTCGCCGTGGTCGGAGGTGAGGACGACGACGGTGTCGGCGGAGCGCCCGGTCGCCTGCAGCACCTCGAGCAGCTCGCCCACCTTGTCGTCGAGGTAGCTCACCGCGGCGTAGTAGGCGTGCCGGGCGACCCGCACCTGCTCCGGGCTGATCTCGCGCGTGTCGAGGCCGCTGACCTGCAGGGCGCGGCGGGTCTGCGGGTCCATGCGGTCCAGGGGGAGCGAGGGCACCTCGGGCATGTCGATCGCGGCCGCGTCGTAGCGCTCCCAGTAGGACCGCGGCAGCTCCCAGGGGTCGTGCGGGTGGGTGAACCCGACGGTGAGGAAGAAGGGGCGCTCGTCGTCGTCGCGGGCGAGGTCGTACAGGCGGCGCCGGGCCCGGAAGGCCACCTCCTCGTCGAAGTCGAGCTGGAGGCTCCAGGGCCGCGGGGCAGCCTCGAGGACGGACTCGGCCGTGTGGTACCACTCGAGCCGCTCGCCCTCGGGGAGGTCCCAGTCCGGCGTCCACCCGAAGCCTGCGGGGTAGACGTCCGTGGTGACCCGCTCCTCGAAGCCGTGGAGCTGGTCGGGGCCGACGAAGTGCATCTTGCCGGCCAGGCACGTGCGGTAGCCCGCGAGGCGCAGGTGGTGGGCGACCGTGGGGTACGAGGCGGGGAACTCCGCGGCGTTGTCGTAGACGCCGAGGCGCGAGGGCAGGCGCCCGGTGAGCATGGAGGCCCGCGAGGGCGCGCACAGGGGGTAGTTGCAGTAGGCGCGCTCGAAGAGCACGCCCCGCTCGGCCAGCCCCGCGATGTGCGGAGCTCGCACGGCGCGGTTGCCGTACGGTGCCAGCGCCGCGGCGGCGAGCTGGTCGGCCACGACGAGCAGGACGTTGGGCCGCGGCACGCCCCGAACCCTATCCCCCCCGTGCCCCGGCGACCAGACCCAGACCACCCCGTCGTCGCGATCGACGGCGGCGCCTTCCTCATGGGCGGCGAGGATCCCGACGGCGTGCCCGCCGACGGGGAGGGCCCGGTGCGCGAGGTCTGCCTGCCCCCGTTCGACATCGACGCCGCCGCGGTGACGAACGAGCGCTTCGCCGCCTTCGTGGCCGCTACCGGGCACGTGACCGACGCCGAGCGCCACGGCTCCTCGTTCGTCTTCGCCGGGCTCCTCGCCCCCGACGCGCCGGCCACCCGGGCCGTCCGCGCCGCATCGTGGTGGCGCGAGGTCGCGGGGGCGAGCTGGCGCCACCCCGAGGGCCGGGGGTCGAACCTGGCCGAGCGCCTCGACCACCCCGTCGTCCACGTCTCCTGGCGGGACGCGGCGGCCTTCGCCACGTGGGCCGGCGGACGCCTGCCCACCGAGGCCGAGTGGGAGCGCGCCGCGCGCGGCGGCCTCGAGGGGCGGCGCTTCCCCTGGGGCGACGAGCTCGAGCCCGGCGGCGAGCACCGCTGCAACGTGTGGCAGGGCGACTTCCCCCGTCACAACACCCTCGCCGACGGCTTCCTGGGCACCGCGCCGGTCGACGCGTTCCGCCCGAACGGGTTCGGCCTCCTCAACCCTTGCGGCAACGTCTGGGAGTGGTGCGCCGACCCCTTCCGCCCGGCGACCGGCCCGGCCCGGGCCATGCGCGGCGGCTCGTACCTGTGCCACGCGTCGCATTGCAACCGCTACCGGGTGGCGGCGCGCACGGGCAACCCGCCCGCCACGACCACGGGCAACCTCGGCATCCGCTGCGCGTGGGACGGGGGGGCGCGGTGAGGACGCTCGAGACGGTCGACCGCGCGCTGGTCATGCTCCTCGCCTTCGACGGCGACGAGCGCCGGGAGCTCACGGTCGCCGCGCTGGCCGCGCACGTCGGCGTGCACCGCAGCTCGGCCTCGCGCCTGGCGGCCACCCTGGCCCAGCGAGGGTTCCTCGAGCGCGCCCCGGGGAGCGAGGCCTTCCGCCTCGGGCCGGCGATCCGCCGGCTCGGGCTGCTGGGCACGGCCGGGGCGAGCGTCGTGGACGCCGCCCAGGAGCCGATGGAGCGCCTCGCCGAGGACACGAGCGAGACCGTGGTGCTCTCGGTCCCCGAGGGCGACGAGGTCGTCGACGTGGCGCAGGTCAGCGGGCCCTACCTCGTCGGCGCGCGCAACTGGGTGGGGCGGCGGACGCCGGCCAACGCGTGCTCGGACGGCAAGGTGCTCCTCGCCTTCGGCGCGGCGGGCCCCGCCGACCGGCCGGGGGCCGCCGCGAGCGGTGGGGGCGGGGCCGGGGCGCTGTCCGACGAGCTCGCCGAGGTCAGGGCGCGGGGCTGGGCGACCGCCGTCGGGGACCTCGAGGAGGGGCTCAACGGCGTGGCCGCCCCCGTGTGGGACGCGGGCGGGCGCTGCGTGGCCGCCCTGAGCGTCTCCGGGCCCGCCTACCGGCTGCCCCCCGAGCGGCTCCCCGAGGTCGCCGCGCTCGTGCGGCGCCGGGCGCAGGAGATCAGCGCCCGGCTCGGCCGCGCTCCCGGGCTGCGCCCTACAGGGTGATGACGACCTCGTCGTCCTCGACGGCGACGGGGTAGCTGCGAGCCCGCACCCTGGGATCGACGAGCGCCTGGCCCGTCGCGATGTCGAACTCCCAGCCGTGCCACGCGCAGCGGATGATCTCGCCCTCGCGCTCGTAGGCGAAGCCGAAGTCGGGCGTCGTCGCCGTCGTCCCGCCCACGCGCCCGGCGCAGAGCGCGGCGCCGCGGTGCGGGCAGCGGTTGTGCAGCGCGTAGAAGCGCCCGCCGACGTTGAAGACGCCGATGCTGCGGCCCTCGAGCTCGACGATCCGCCGCTCTCCGGGCGGCAGCTCGTCGGCCCGGCACACGCGGTGGCGACGGCGCCGCGCCTCAGCCATGCGCGCCGCCCCCCACGAGCTCCTCGCCCGCCGCCGCCTCGCGTGCGGGCAGGCGGTAGACCTCGCGCGCGTTCGCGTCCATGACCCGCTCCCGCCACTCCCGGGGCAGGCGCAGGAGGATCGGGTCGTCGAAGTCCCAGTGGGGGTAGTCCGAGGCGAACATGAGCATGTCCTGCGCGCCGACGTCCTCGAGCGCGGGCCACAGCGCCTCGGGCCGCCGGGGCTGCTCGAGCGGCTGGGTGCTCAGGCGGACGTGGTCGTGCGCGTACTCGCTGGGCAGCCGCTTGAGCCAGGGCGTCTCCTTGCGCAGCGCCTTGAAGTCCGCGTCGAGCCGCCAGAGGACGCCGGGCAGCCAGGCGACGCCGGCCTCGATGAGGACGAAGCGGGCGTTCGGCCAGCGCTCGAAGACCCCGTGGGCGATCATGCTCGCCACGTGCCCCATGCCCGTCTCGCAGAGCAGGGCGTGGGTCTCCCAGAAGAAGGTCGGCGGGCCGCAGCCCGTCGGGCTCGAGTTGATGCCCCCCTGCCCGCCCAGATGGGCGGCGAAGGGCAGGTCGAGCTCGGCGCAGGCATCCCAGATCGGGTGGTAGAAGGGGTCGCCGTACGGGCGCTGGGAGCCGGTGGTGGTCAGGACCTGGACGATGTCGGGATGGCCGCCCAGGCGCCGGATCTCGCGCGCGGCGCCGTCGGGGTCCTGCGGGGCGACGATCAGCGAGGCCTTGAAGCGCCGGTCCAGGGGCAGCCAGGTCTCGACGACCCAGTCGTTGTAGGCGCCGGCCAGCGCCTGGGCGTAGTACGGGTTGGCCAGCGTGGAGACCTCCATCGCCTCCTCGCCGGTGAGGATCGCGTGGTCGAGCCCGTAGCGGTCGAGGAGCTGCTCACGCAGGAAGGCGGGGTCCGAGCCGGCGGGCCCTCCGCCCGGCGGGTCGGCGTCCGTGCGCTTGAAGTCCTCGGGGTGCAGCCAGGGCCGCTGCGCCCGCGGGAACGACCCGCGAGGGCCCGGCAGCTCGCCCCGGTCGAGGTACTCCCGGAAGGTGGGCGGCAGGTAGTCGAGGAGCACCTCGGCGGTGGTCCAGGCGTTGTGCACGTCGCAGTCGATCATCAGCCCGCCCTCCCGTTCGTGTCGCCCCCACGGCGACTGTTGCCGGTGTAGCACGCCCGGAGGGCCCCGGTCAAGGGTCAGGGGCTGGCCAGGCACACGACGCCCGCGAGGACGCCGGCCACGCCGACCTTCTGGAGGGCGTCGAGGCGCTCGCCGAGCAGCCCGCGCGCGAGGAGCATGATCACGGCGGGGTACAGCGAGGCGAGCACGGCGACGACCGAGAGCGCGCCGTCGCGGGTGGCCGCGGAGTACAGGGCGAGGGCGAGCACCCCGAGCACGCCGGTGGCGAGGATGGTCTCCCGCGCGGGGCGCCGCAGGGCTGCGGCCAGGGGCAGCTGCACGGCGACCGCGGCGATCACGAAGGCGGGCGCCGCGCCGCCGCGGGCGACGAGCACCGCCCAGGGCAGGCTCTCCTGGCTGGCCGGCGCGAGCAGCCACATCGCGAGCCCGCTCGCCACGGCGGCGGCGAGCGCGAAGAGGACGCTGCGCCGCGCGCCCGCCGCGGGCCGCACCCTCCCGCGTTCGAGGGAGGCGAGGACGACGCCGCCGACCGCGAGCGGCATCCCCGCGAGCTGCAGGGGCGTGGGCTGGTCGCCACCGAGGAGCCCGGCGACGACGGGGATGGCGACCCCGAGCGCGCAGATCGGGGCGACGATGCTCATCGTGCCGATGGCGAGCGCGTGGAAGTAGGCGGCGAGGGCGAGGACGATGCCCAGGCCGGCGACGGCGGCGAGCACGAGCGACCCGACGCCGGGCAGCGGCTCCCCGCTCGCCGCGACCCAGACCGCGGCGAGCAGGGCGCCCACGAGCTGGCTGAGCAGCGTGACCGCGAGGGCCCCCGCCCGCCGGGACCCCAGGCCGGCGAGGAAGTCGCTCACCCCCCAGGCGAGCGACGAGCCGAGCGCGAGCAGGACGCCCACCCCGTCACTCCCCCGCGAGGCCGAGGTCGGCCATCACCGCGGCGTCCTCGAGCGAGGCGACCACCCGGTGGGCCGCGACCGGCCCGACGGGGACGACCGGACGGCAGATGACGTGCAGCCCGGCGGCGCGCGCGGCCGCGACCCCCGCCGGGCTGTCCTCCACCACGACCGCGCGACCCGGAGCGGCCTCGAGCGCCTCGCACGCCCGCAGGTAGAGGTCCGGGGGAGGCTTGGGCCGCGCGGCGTCCTCCTCGCCGAGCACGGCCGCGAACCTGTCGGCCAGCCCCGCGGCCGTCAGCGCGCGCAGCACGAACCACCGCGGCGCGTTCGAGGCCACCGCCAGGCGCCGCCGCGTCCCCAGGCGGGCGAGGAGCGCGCGCGCGTCCGGGAGGGCGCGGGCAGCCGTGGTGAGGTGCGCGCCCAGGCGGTCGGCGAGCGCCTGCTCGAGCGGCTGCGCGGCCTCGTCGAGGGCCAGGCGCCGGCGCAGGTACCTCCCGGCGCTGGTCACCGACGCCCCCAGGAGCGCCGTCCGGTCGGCTGGTCCGAGCTCCGTGGCTCGCTCGCCGAGCACGTCGAGGTAGGCGGCCGTCCACACCGCGGTCGTGTCGACCAGGGTGCCGTCGAGGTCGAACACGACGGCGGCTGGGGGACCGACCCGCCCGAGGTCACCCATCCGCGTCCCGCCACCGCCCGCCGTCGAAGCGCCAGGCGCGCTGCGCGGTGAGCACGGGGGTGCGCCTGTGCGGCAGCGCGGCGAGCGAGCGGGGCTGCAGACGCACGACGAGCCCCGCGTCGTCCTCCGCGAGCTCCAGCAGGGCCGCCTCGGCGGGGTGCTCGACGAGCGCCGCGACGCCGAGCTGCAGGACGCCGTCGCGGCACGCCACGACCCGCGCGTGCAGGTGGCCGTGCAGGACGACGGCGGGTCCGTCGCGCAGGCCGTCCTCGAGCGCCGCCCGGTTGAGGAGGTCGCCGGGGTGGGCGAAGCCCTGCTCGGCGAGGGCCAGGGCCTGGGAGACGAGCGGGTAGTGGGAGAGCACGACGCGCACGGCGCGACCGGGCGGCAGGGCGGGCAGGACGCCGTGGGCGGTCAGGCCGCCGTCCTCGCTGGCCAGGCCGACCCCGAGGGCCACGAGGCCGTCGAGTCGCCGGGCGAACGGGGCGACGTGCAGCTCGTCTCCCAGCGGCGCCGCCGCCCGGGCCAGCCCGTCGGCGGCCACGCCCACATCGTGGTTGCCGGGCACGACGAGCAGGGGGACCCCAGCGGCCAGGAGGAGCTCGAGCGGGCGGCGCAGCGCCGCGTCGTCCCCGACGTTCGCCACGTCGCCGAGCACGGCGACCGCGTCGGCGCCCGCGTCGCGGAACCAGCCGGCGGCGGCCATGAGCCGGTCGCCGAGCCCGGCGAAGTCGTACGGGTTGTGCCACGCCCGGTCGCCCGTCGCCCCCGCGGCCCAGTGCAGGTCGCCGACGACGCCGAGACGCACCGGCGACCCCGGCTCAGCCGTCAAGGGTCGAGACGCCCGCGCGGTGGACCTCGGGACGGTCCTCGAGGAGGGCCACGAGGCGCTCGAGCTCCTCGATGCGGCGCACGCGCACGACGAGCTCGACACGCCGGCGCCCGAGCTCGTCCCCGCCCGCGTCGTCGATGTCGAGGTCGGCGATGCGCCCGCCCACCTCGCGCACGGCGGCGATCACGGGGCCCAGGGTCCCGTGGCCCCGCTCGTAGTCGAGGCGCACGACCCGGGTCAGCCCGCCCAGGCCCGGCACGAGCGGGGTGAGGTAGCGCAGCACGACGAGGGTGACGAGGACGACGAGGACGCCGCTGATCGCCGCGGGCCACAGGGCGGCGCCGGCCACGAGCCCGACGGCGGCGCTGGCCCACAGCGACGCGGCGGTGGTCAGGCCGCGCACGGAGGCGCCCTCGCGCAGGATCGCCCCGGCGCCGACGAAGCCGATCCCCGAGGCGATCTGGGCGGCCACGCGCATCGGGTCGACGTTGGGGCTGCGCGGGATGTCCGCGAAGCCGTACGCGCCACCGACCGTGAACAGCGCCGCGCCGCAGGCCACGAGGCCGTGGGTGCGGATGCCGGCCACCTGCCCGTGGCGCTCGCGCTCGAGCCCGATCGCCGCGCCGAGCAGGGCGGCGACGAGGATCCGCAGCCCGATGTCGACCTCGGTGGGCATGAGGGGACGGTATCCGCCCGGGCGTCCGCGTGGGCAGGTCGAGCGTTACTGCTCCGCCAGGACGGCCCGGGCGTCCAGCCCGAGCGCGCCCCGCGGGGTGACGCGCAGCGGGTTGACCTCGAGCTCGGCGAGCTCGGGGTGCGCGGCGGCCATCCGCGACAGGGCGGCGACCGCCTCCGCGGCGGCCCCGAGGTCCACGGCCGCACGCCCCCGGGCGCCCCGCAGCAGGGGCGCGGCGCGCAGGGAGAGCAGGAGGCGCCGGGCCTCGTCGGCCTCGACGGGCGCCAGCGCCACGGCGACGTCGCGCAGGACCTCCGTGTAGACGCCGCCCAGGCCGACGAGCGCCACGGGGCCGAAGCGCGCGTCCCAGCGCGTGCCGACGAGCAGCTCGACCCCCTCGGCCGGCGCCTGACGCTCGACGGAGAGCGCCGTGGGCGCGAGGCGCTCCTGCAGGTCGGCGAACGCGCGGGCCAGCGCGCCGGGATCGGCGAGGCCGAGCACCACGCCACCGGCGTCGGACTTGTGCAGGAGCCCCAGGGCCTTGAGCACGACGGGGAAGCCGAGCTCCCGCGCCGCGGCGAGCGCCTCCTCGAGCGTGGCCACCGTGCGCGCCGCGGCGAAGGGGACGCCGGCGGCGGCGAGCAGGTCGCGCACGGCGTCGTAGCCGGCCTGCGGCACGGGCGGGGCCGCGGGCGGCAGCGCGGGGACCCCGCTCGGGCCCTGCGCTCGGTGGGCGTGCAGGCGCCCGAGGACCGCGACGGCGCGCTCGATCGCGCCGAACACGGGCACCCCGGCGTCGCGCAGGACCCCCGCGGCGGGCGCGTCGGGGTACATCGTGTGCACGAGCAGCGGGCGGCCGCTCGCGTCCGCGACCCCGCCGAGCGCGCCCGCCTCCCGCTGCTCCTCCCGCGCCGGCCCCTCCCCGTACTCCCCGTAGCCCCCGAAGTAGCCCGTGAGCAGGACGCCGTCGACCTCGCCCGAGGCGAGCAGGAGCCGCGCGACCCGGCTGAAGCTCCCCAGGTCCTGCTCCCCGCCGCCCGCGAGGTCGATCGGGTTCGCGCAGTCCGCCGCCGGGGGCAGCGAGGCGCGCAGGCGCGCGACGAGCGGGTCGCTCAGGCGGGGCAGCTCGAGGCCGCGGGCCTGGGCCAGGCC
>JALYMR010000238.1 GCA_030773615.1 Actinomycetota bacterium | reverse complement strand
CTCCTCGTGCTCGCGCAGGCCCGAGTCCATGTCGACGAAGATGACGCCCTGCTCCTCCAGGTCCTTGCGCACCTGGTGGTAGACGACCTCCGACTCGTACTGGGCGCCGACGCCGGCGAGGAACTTGCGCTCCGCCTCGGGGATGCCGAGCCGGTCGAACGTCTTCTTGACGTCGTCGGGCACGTCGTCCCACTCGCGCGAGGCGCGCTCGGAGGCGCGGACGAAGTAGTGGATGTCGTCGAAGTCGACGCCGGCGAGCATCGGCGAGCCCCACGTGGGCATGGGACGCGCGTTGAAGTAGTCGAGCGCGCGCAGGCGGAACTCGCGCATCCACGCCGGCTCGCTCTTGAACTCCGAGATCTTCTCGACGATCTCGCGGCTCAGGCCCTTCGGGGCCTTGTACAGGTAGTTCTCCGGGTCGTGGAACCCGTAGCGCTCCGTGTAGTCCGCGTTGAGGGTGTGGAGCGCCTGCTCCTCGGTGGTGGCCATGGTGGCTACTCAACCTCCAGCTTGATCATGTCGCCCTCGACCCGGACGGGGAACGTCTCCACGGGCACGTAGGCAGGAAGGGTCGTGGGCTGTCCGGTGCGCAGGTCGAACAGCGCTCCGTGACGAGGGCACTCGACCGTGCAGCCCTCCGGGTCGACCTCGCCCTCGACGAGCGGGCCGTTGTCGTGCGAGCAGCGGTCCTCGATGGCGAGCAGCTCGCCGGCGCAGTTGAACACGCCGATCTCGAGGTCCTCCCACTCCACGTGCCTGACGGCACCCGGGGGGAGCTCGGCGAGGGGACAGATGTCGATGATCTCAGGCATGCGCAAATCCGATTCCGTAGGTATGGATTCTACCGCTCGGAGGGGGCGGCCGGGGGCCAGAGGGCGCCCGCACGCGCCTCCTCATCGTCGTGCGTGCAGATGAGCATCGTGACGGTGTCGTTCTGCACACCCGAGGCGATCGCGCGGTCGCGGAGTTCGCGCGGCGACAGCACGGCGTCGTCGCCGCGAACCAGCTGCGCGCTGGGCTTCGAACGGGGCGCCGTCGGGCTGCGGCTGCGGGCGGGCCGGCTGCACCCCGTCCACCACGGGGTGTACGCCGCGGACCACGTCGTCCTCAGCGAGTGGGGGCGGCTCTGGGCCGCGGTGCTCGCCGCCGGGGGTACGGGCCGGGCGACGGTCAGCCACCGCTCGGCCGCGGCCGTCTGGAGCTCCGGGTCACGTTGGGCTCGGCCGTCGACGTGACCACCCTCGCCGGGAGCCACGCCAGAAGCGGGCTTCGCGTCCACCGCAGCCGCACGCTGCGGCCCGCCCGCGACGTCATCCTGCGGCGTGACGGGCTCCCGGTCACGACCGTCCCGGACGCTTGTGACGGGCTCCCGGTCACGACCGTCCCGGACGCTCGTCGACCTCGCCGGCGTGCTCGACGCGCACCGCCTGGAGCGCGCCGTGCACCGCGCCGAGATCCTCCGCCTCCTGGACGCCGCGGCCGTGCTCGCCCTCGTCGACGAGCACCGTCCGCGAGGCGCCGCGGCGCTCCGCGCGCCCTGCGCACGCTGGCCGCCGCCGAACCGCGGGTGATCCGCAGTGCCCTCGAGGAGCGCTTCCTCGCGCTCGTGGCCTCCGCCGGCCTGCCGACGCCGCGCACGAACGTGCGGCTCGCCGGCTTCGAGGTCGACGCCCTGTGGCCCGAGCATCGCCTCGTCGTCGAGCTCGACGGCGCCGCCAGCCACCGGACAGCCACCGCCTTCGCAGCTGACCGACGGCGGACGCGGCCCTCCAGGTCGCGCGCTACCGCATCGTGCGCTTCACCTGGCAGGACGTGGCGGAGCGGGCGGGCGACGTCGTGGCCACGCTTACGGCGCTCCTGCGGCAGCCGTGACTACAGGTCGCCCCCCTCCGCCGCGAGCCGCTCGAGCTCCCGGCTGAGCAGGGCGAGGCGGGCCTCCTTGACCAGGGGCATCTCGCGCCGGCGGCGGCGGACGTTGGCCAGGTCGAGGTCGGCGAGCACGAGGGCCGGCTCGTCGTGGGGCGCCTCGGCGACGAGCTGGCCCCAGGGGTCGTAGACGTGCGAGCCGCCCCAGAAGCGCAGGTCGCCCTCCTCCCCCACACGGTTCACAAAGACGACGTAGGCCTCGAGCATCCGCGCGTGGAAGCGGTTGATGTCGTTCCACTCGTCCTCGATGCCCTCGCGCCGGCGCGTGCTGTCGGAGGGCACGATGAGCACCCGGGCGCCGTCCTGCACGGCCAGGAAGGCCACCGCGGGCTGCCAGGCGTCGTTGCACACGAGGATCCCGAGCGTGCCCAGCCGGGTCTCGAAGGCGCGCATGGTCGAGCCCGGGGTGAAGTGCTTGCGCTCCTCCCAGATCGAGTAGTTCGGCAGGTACAGCTTGCGGTGCACGTGGCGCAGCTCGCCGCGCTCGAAGTACGCCGCGCTGTTGTAGGTGTGCAGCCGGCCGGCCTCCTGGAAGCCCACCACGAAGTCCACGCCCCGGGCGTGCTCGGCCAGGGCGGCGAGCTCGGGGCCGTCCGCGCGCAGGGAGACGTCCTCGTCGACCTGACCGAGCGAGTAGCCCGTGAGGCTCAGCTCGGGGAACACGACGAGGTCGGCCCCCCGAGCCTCCGCCTGGCGCAGCACCTCGGCGGCGGCGCCGAGGTTCGCCGTCACGTCGCCCAGCGCGCAGTCCGTCTGCGCGAGCGCGACGCGCAGGGTCACAGGTCGCCCGCGCTCGCGTACTCCCGGTTGGCGTCCTTGAGACTTGGGTCCGTGCCGAAGTAGGCGTGCTTGGACATGTCCTCGCTGTACCGGCTCGCGTCGGGATGGCGCCCGAGCGCCTCGGCCATCGCCCGGATGTGGTGCGGCGCCGCGCCGCAGCACACGCCGAGGTAGCGGACGCCGAGCTCGCTCGCCTCCCTGGCGAAGTCGGCGATCTCGTAGCGGTTGCAGGTGAAGGGATCGAGCCCCGTGGGGAACGGTCGCCCCTCGGGCAGGTGCGTGTGCGGGTCGTCGTCGCGCAGGGACTGGAAGCTGGGCTGCTCCTCCGTCGTGCGGTAGGGCACGGGCAGCGCGGCGACGGAGACGGAGACCGCCTGGCGCACCTCGCGCAGGAGTGGGAGCATCGTCCGGGGGCCGCGGGTGCAGTTCAGGCCGACGACGTCCGCCCCGGCCGCCTCGAGGCGTTTGCAGGCCTCGGCGACGGAGACGCCCTCGCGCATGGCGGGGTTGTGGTGGGCCGCGAGGGTCACCACGGCCGGCAGCCCGGCCTCCTTGATGACCTCGAGCGCGGTGAGCGCCTCGCCGAGCCAGGAGATCGTCTCGGCGACCACGAAGTCGACCCCGGCCTCGACCGCCCAGCCGACCTGCTCGGCGAACATCGCGCGGACCGCGTCGCGCGACTCGTCGCCCGTCCACACGTTCGTGTTGCACACGTTCCCGGCCACGAGGGTGCCCGTCTCGTCGGCGACCTCGATGGCCAGGCGCAGCGCCTGGCGGTTGATCTGCTCGAGCAGGTCCTCCTTGCCGATCAGCCGCAGCTTCTCGCGGTGGGCGTAGTAGGTGAACGCCTCGACGACGTCCGACCCCGCGTGCACGAACTCCCGGTGCAGCTGGGCGACCTTCTCCGGGTGGTCGAGCACGACCTCGGGCACGAAGCCCCCCGCCTGCAGGTAGCCCCGGCGCTCGAGCTCGAACAGGTAGCCCTCGGCGCAGATCACGGACCCCTGCTCGAGCCGCCCGAGCAGCCCCGGCCCGCGGCCCTTCGTCGCGTCAGTCATCGTCTCCCCCATCGGGTCGCGGTCCATCACGGTTCGTCTCCCAGCCCAGCCGGGCGGAGAGCGCGTCGGCCGCCGCCCGGACCTCGCGACCCGCCTCGGGCAGCCGGTCCGTGAAGCGGAAGGCGGGCCCGGAGACGTTGACCGCGGCCACGACGCGCCCGCGCAGGTCGCGCACGGGGGCGGCCACGCCGACGAGCCCCGGCTCGAACTCCTCGACGACGGTGGCGAACCCGTCGCGGCGCGCGGCGACGATGCGCCCGAGCAGCTCGTCGACGTCGGCTGGCGCCTCGTCACTGCGGCTCAGGGGCAGCGTCTCGCCGCCGAAGAGGGCGACGAGCGCGTCGCGTTCGTGGTCGAGCAGCAGCGCACGCCCGGCCGACGTGGCGTGCGCCGGGGTCCGGTAGCCGCTCCAGTCGCTCGCCCGCACGACGTTGGGCGACGCCTCGGAGAGCAGGGTGACCACGTCCGGCCCGTCGAGCATGGAGAGGTGGACGGTCTCCCCCAGGCGGGCGACGAGGGCGGCGAGGAGCGGGGGGCTCGCGGCGAGGAGCTGCTGGCGTCCCACCCGGGCGGCGAGCGCGAAGAGGCGCCAGCCCAGGCGGTACTCGAGCGTCTCGCCGTCGCGGTCTACGAGACCCGAGTCGGCGAGCACGGCGAGCGCGCGGGAGACCTGGCTCTTCTCCCGGCCGAGCAGCTCGGCCACGCGCAGGACGCCGAGGCCGCCCGAGACCGCGGCCTCGTCGCCGCCGAGGACGAACAGGATGTCGATCAGGCGCCCGAGGCGCGCGTCGCTGACGGCGACCACGCCGCCAGCATACGCGCCGCAACCGCGGTTGTTGGGGCCGCTAGCCCTCCCACTCGGCCGCGCGGCCGAGCGAGGCGCCCTTGAGCACCTTGAGCGAGAGCAGCGCGCACTTCAGCCGCGTCGCGCTGATCTCGATGCCGAGCAGGTCGAGCACGAACGCGCGGTCCAGGCGCAGGACGTCGTCCACCTTCATGCCCTTGATCTCGTCCGAGGCCATGGAGGCCGAGGCCTGGCTGATCGCGCAGCCGTGGCCGTTGAAGCGCACGTCCTGCACGCGCCCCTCCTCGTCCACGCGCAGCGTGACCTTGAGCTCGTCGCCGCAAAGCGGGTTCGCGTCCTCGAACTCGAGGTCGGGCCCCTCGAGCTCGCCCCAGTTGTGGGGGCGCTTGTAGTGCTCGAGGATCTCCTCGCGGTACATGGCGTCGAGGCTCACTACGCGAACACCTCCCGCACGCGCTCCACGCCGGCGACGAGCGCGTCGACGTCGGCCCGCGTGTTGTGGACGGCGAACGAGGCCCGCGTCGTGGCGGGCACGCCGAGCCGGCGCATCAGGGGCTGCGCGCAGTGGTGCCCCGCGCGGACGCAGACGCCGCGGCCGCCGATGATGTCGGCCACGTCGTGCGGGTGGGCGACGTCGAGCGCGAAGGACACGAGTGCGCCGCGAGCCTGCGGGTCGCGCGGCCCGAACAGGGTGACCCCGGGGACCTCGCCCAGGCGGTCGAGCGCGTAGGCGACGAGGTCGAGCTCGTGGGCGCGGATGGCGTCCATCCCCAGGCCCTCGATCCAGGCGACCGCGGCGCCCATGCCGACGACCTCGGCGACGGGCGACGTGCCCGCCTCGAACTTGTGGGGCAGCTCGTTCCAGCGCGAGCGCTCGAAGCTCACGGAACTGATCATGTGCCCGCCGCCGAGGAACGGCGGCATCTCCTCGAGCAGGGCGGCCCGGCCGTGCAGGACGCCGCAGCCCGTGGGCCCGTAGGCCTTGTGCGGGGTCCACACGTAGAAGTCGGCGTCGATCGCGGCGAGGTCGACGGCGACCTGCGGCACGGCCTGGGTGCCGTCGACGAGGACGACGGCGCCGGCCGCGTGGGCGCGGCGCACGATCTCCTCCACGGGGTTGATCGTGCCCAGCACGTTCGAGACGTGGGCCACCGCGACGAGCTTCGGGCCCTGGGCGAGCAGGGCGTCGAGCGAGTCGAGGTCGAGCACGCCCTCGTCGTCGATGCGCGCGACGTCGAGCACGGCGCCGCGCTCCTGGCCCAGGAGCTGCCAGGGGACGATGTTCGAGTGGTGCTCCATCTCCGTGACGACGACGTGGTCGCCCTCGCCGACGTTCGCGCGGCCCCACGCATAGGCCACGAGGTTGACCGCCTCGGTGGCGTTCTTCGTGAAGATCGTCTCCCGCGGGGTGGAGCCCAGCCAGCGGGCGGCCTGCGCCCGGGCGCCCTCGAAGCGGTCCGTGGCCTCGACGGCCAGGGGGTACACGCCACGGTGGATCGAGGCGTTGTGGTGGGCCATGAGGTCGCTCACCGCGTCGACGACGACCTGCGGCTTCTGCGAGGTGGCGGCCGAGTCGAGGTAGACGAGGCCCTCCCGGCGCAGGATGGGGAACTCGTCGGCGATCCGAGGGAGGCTGGCGACGCTCATGCCGCCGCCGCGACCTCGTCGCGGATCCACCCGTAGCCCCGCGCCTCGAGCTGCTCGACGAGCTCGGGCCCGCCCTCCTTGACGATGCGCCCGTCGAAGAGGATGGACACCCGGTCGGGGCGCACGAGGTGCAGGATGCGCTGGTAGTGGGTGATGATGAGGACGCCCATCTCCATGCCCTTGGCCACGGTGTTCACGCCGTGGGCCACCACGTTGAGGGCGTCGATGTCGAGGCCCGAGTCGGTCTCGTCGAGCACGGCGACCCGCGGCTGCTGGAGCGCGAGCTGGAGGATCTCCATCCGCTTCTTCTCGCCGCCCGAGAAGCCCTCGTTGAGGTAGCGGGTGGAGAACTCGCGGGGCACGTTCGTCAGCTCCATCGCCGCCTCGACCTGCTTGCGGAAGTCGCGCAGGGAGATGTCCTCCTCGCGGTGGGCGTTGACCAGCATGCGCAGGTACTTCGTCACCGTCACCCCGGGGATGGCCACGGGGTACTGGAAGGCCATGAAGAGCCCCATGCGCGAGCGCTCGTCGGGCTCTGCCTCCGTGATGTCCTCGCCGTCGAGGAGGATGCGCCCCTCGGTGACCTCGAGGTTCGGGTGGCCCATGATCACGTTGGCCAGGGTCGACTTGCCCGCGCCGTTGGGGCCCATGAGGGCGTGGACCTCGCCCGTCCTCACCGTGAGGTCGAGGCCCTTGAGGATCTGCTTGTCCTCCGCGTGGACGTGGAGGTTCTCGATCTTGAGCTCAGCCATGGAGGGTCACCATCGGGGAGTCGGAGGGAGGGGCGGACGGGAGGATCCCCGCGCCCGAGAAGGCGACGAGCTGGCCGAGCGTGGTCTGCGCCAGGGCCTTCATCACGCCGCCCTGCACGCGGGTCCACAGGAGCTTCGTGGCGCAGCCGTGGCCGCGGTCGATCTCGTGGGAGCACAGGACGCGGCTGTCCGTGCGGTCGTCGACGAAGCAGGCCATGGGGGCCAGCGGACCCTCGAGGGCGACGATGACCTCGTCCATCGTCACCTCGTCCGGGTCGCGGGTGAGGCGGTAGCCGCCGTGGGCTCCGCGCACGCTCTCGACCAACGCGGCCTTCTTGAGCAGCGCGACGATGCGCTCGAGGTAGGCCAGCGGCAGGCCCTCGGCCTCCGCGATCGCCTTGAGCGACACGGGCGCGCGGGCGCCGTCGTCGGCCTGAGCGCGCCCGAGCTCGATGAGCAGACGGACCCCGTACTCGGCCTTCGTCGTGAAGATCATCGAGCACTAATCCTACCATCGAGGTCGGAATGCCCGACCCCTGCGACAGCGGCCTCTGCGGCTCGAGCGCGCCGCCCCTCATCGGCAGCGTGCTGACGGGCACGGGCCTCACCCTGGCCCAGGCGGCGGCCGCCCTCGAGCGCGGCGAGCGGCCGCCGCTCACCCCCGTGCAGCGGCGCCTGGTCGAGGCGTGGGCGGTCGGCGAGCGGGGGTAGGACCCGCCCATGGCCGAGAACGAGACCAGCAACACCGAGAAGGACCCGTCGGACTGGGTCACGGGCGACGAGCCCATGACCGGCGCCCAGCGCTCCTACCTCGAGACGCTGAGCCAGGAGGCGGGCGAGGAGCTCGACCCGAACCTGAACAAGGCGCAGGCCTCGCAGAAGATCGACGAGCTGCAGGGCAAGACGGGGCGGGGCCAGGGCTGACGCCCCGGCCCCCCCGCCGTCACGTGCTGAGCGCCTCGACCACCGTCGCGCGCTCGAGGATCTCGAAGCCGTAGGGGGTGTGGGCCGGGACGCGGAAGGAGTCCCCGCGCCGCAGCTCGACCGGCCCCTCGTCGCCGATGCGCACGCGCATCGCCCCCTCCACGACGTAGGCGAGGTACTCGTAGGGGTTCGCGTGCTCCGGGGCGACCTCGCCCGCGGGCTCGCCGTCCCACACGCGAAGCCGGGCGGCCTCGCCCTGCACGAGCAGCCTCTCGCCCCGCTCGCCGACCTCGGCCTCGCCCGCGCGGACGAAGAGGGCGCTCACGCGCCGACCGCCTCGTCCTCGACCCGCAGGTCGACGTCGAGGTTGCCGCGCGTCGCCTTCGAGTACGGGCACATCTGGTGCGCCGCGTCGACGATCTCCTGGGTCTGCTCGCGCTCCACCCCGGGGATGTGCACCCGCAGGGCGACGGCGAGGCGCAGGCCTTCGTCGTCCTTGAGCAGCTCGACGTCGCTGTGGACGTTCGCCTCCTCGACGCGCTGGCCGCGCTGACGGCCGGCGAGCTTCACGGCCTCCAGGAAGCACGCGGCGTAGCCGACCGCGAAGAGCTGCTCGGGGTTCGTCCCCGCGCCCTTGCCGCCCATCTCACGGGGCAGGTCGACGTCGACGTCGAGCTTGCCACCGTCCGTCCGGCCGTGGCCCTGCTTGCGGCCGCCCGTCACGTGGGCGTGCGTCGTGTATAGCGTTTCCGCCATCGGGTCCTCCTTGTACGGGGGCAGGAAGTCGCCGAGACTAGCCCCCGTCTTGGTGTCGCCACCGCACCCTGAGGGGCCGGATGCGGTAGCTCGTCGTGAGCTGCGATGATGACGAGGTGGCGCTCACGGACGACACCGACAACCTCCGCGCGGTCCTCGATCGGATCGCCCGCGGCGTCGAGGAGGCGCGTGCGGCGGCGGCGGTCGTCGACGAGGGCGACCCGACCGCGCTCGCCGAGCTCGGCGCGGTCGCCGACGCGATGGCCCAGGAGGTGGCCGCGCTGAAGGCGATGACCTCGGCGGGTCGCCTTCAGCAGTAGCCCACGGGCCGGCGCCCGAAGGGCAGGCGCACGACGGTCCGCGCCCGGTTGTTCGCCTCGTCGCTCTCGGCGAGGCGGTTCCGGGGGTCGGCCTCGTGCCACAGCGCGAAGCAGCCCCGCAGCCCGGTCACGTCGACGTACTGCTCGTGGTAGCTCGCGGGGTAGATGTCGGCCCACCCGACGGAGGTGCCGAGGACGAGCCGGGTCGCGCTCGGGTCCTGGCTGCAGGCGGGGAACACGGGGGCGCGCGGCGAGCGGCGCGACGGGTGCGTTCGGCGCAGGTCGCGCAGGCAGTAGACGAGCTTGGGGCTGCGCCGGACGAGCCGGGCCCGCTTGCCCATGCTCCACACCTCCATGCGGGCCGCGTCGTCGAACTTCCAGTACGGCAGGCCCTGCCCGGGGATGCGCTTGTGGACGACCCGGCCGGCGCTCGGCACCTTCTGCACGCCGCCCCCGCGTCGGCTGACGAGCTGCTGGACGCCCATGACGTGGCGGCTGCGGCGCCGGCCCTCGACGGCCACCGGCCCGTCGCCTAGGGAGAGGATCTTGTTCGTCGAGCGCAGGAGCACGCGGCCGCGCGGCGTGCGCTGCATGGAGAGGTCCGACGGCGGCGCCATGCGCAGGTCGGGGCACAGGAGCTCGGGGTCGAGGCAGACCGGCGCGGGGAGGGGCACCCCGGCCGGGGCGGGCGCCGCGGGGGCCAGGGCGGCCACGAGCGTCGCGAGGACGAGCAGGGGTCGGCGCATGGCCGGCGCAGGCTAGCGCCGCGCTCGCGCGGTATCGCCCCGATAGTTGCACGAGCAACTACGCTGTGGGGCGATGGAGCGTCCCTCCCGCCGCATCGCGCGCCTGTTCGGCCCCTCCCGGGGGCGGCTCGGCGCCGTGCTCGCCCTCATCGCGCTGTCGGCGGGCCTCGGGATGGTCTCCCCGTTCCTGCTGCGCGCCGTGCTCGATCGCGCGATCCCCCAGGGCGACGCCGGCCTGCTCACCGCGCTCGTGGGCGGCATGATCGCCATATCCGTCGCCACCGGCGTGCTCGGGGTCGCCCAGACCTGGCTGTCGCACCAGGTGGGCCAGCGGGTCATGCACGACCTCCGGGCCGCGGTCTACCGCCACCTCCAGCGCCTGTCGCTCGCCTTCTTCACGCGCACGCGCACGGGCGAGGTGCAGTCGCGCATCGCGAGCGACATCGGCGGCGTGCAGGGCGTCGTGACGAGCACCGCGACCTCCGTCGTCGCCAACGTCACCACCGTGCTCGCCACCGTCGTGGCCATGGTGCTGCTCGACCCGCTCCTCGCCGCCTTCAGCCTCGCGTTGCTGCCCGGCTTCATCTGGCTCACGGGCCGGGTGGGCGCCGAGCGCAAGCGCCTGATGGGCGAGCGCCAGCGCCGGGTGGCCGACATGAGCGCGCTCGTCGAGGAGTCGCTCTCCGTCTCCGGCGTGCTGCTCGGCAAGACGATGGGTCGCTCCGTCGCGCTCGCCGACCGCTTCGAGCGCGACTCGGAGGAGCTCGCCCGGCTCGAGGTGCGCCAGCGCATGGCCGGCCGCTGGCGGATGGCGGCGGTGCAGACGACCTTCGCGGCCATGCCCGCGCTCGTCTTCTGGTTCGCGGGGATCGGCGTCACCTCCGTCTCCCTCGGCACCATCGTCGCCTTCACCACCTTGCAGACCCGCCTCTTCTTCCCCGTGCAGTCGCTCCTCGGTGTCGGGATCGAGGTCCAGTCGTCGCTCGCCCTGTTCGAGCGCATCTTCGAGTACCTCGACGAGCCCGTCGATCTCCGCGAGGGCTCCGTCGAGCTCGGGGGGAGCGCTCACCCCGCCCGCGGGGAGGTGCGCTTCGAGGGCGTCGGCTTCCGCTACGAGCAGGAGGGCCTCCCGACGCTCGCGGCGGTCGACCTCGTCGCCCCCGCCGGCACCCGGACCGCGATCGTGGGCGAGACGGGCTCGGGCAAGACGACCCTCGGGTACCTCGCGACGCGCCTGTACGACGTCGCGGAGGGGCGGGTGACGATCGACGGGGTCGACCTGCGCGACCTCACCTTCGCGTCCCTGGCCCGGACCGTCGGGCTCGTGAGCCAGGAGACGTACCTCTTTCACGCCAGCGTGCGGGAGAACCTCCGCTTCGCGAAGCCCGAGGCGACGGACGCCGAGATCGAGGCGGCGGCGCGTGCGGCGCGCATCCACGAGACCCTCACCGCGCTGCCCGAGGGCTACGACACCGTCGTCGGGGAGCGCGGCCACCGGTTCAGCGGCGGCGAGAAGCAGCGGCTGGCCATCGCCCGGGCGGTGCTGCGCGACCCGCCGGTGCTCGTGCTCGACGAGGCGACGAGCGCCCTCGACACGGAGACGGAGCGCGCCGTGCAGGAGGCGCTCGACGCCCTGAGCGCGACGCGGACCACGATCGCCATCGCCCACCGCCTGTCCACGGTGCGCCACGCCGACCAGATCGTCGTCCTCCACGAGGGCCGGGTCGTCGAGCGCGGCACCCACGACGAGCTCCTCGCCGCCGACGGGCGCTATGCGAGCCTCGTCACCGCCGCCGAGGCATCCGAGGCCGGGCCGGGGCGCCGGGAGCCCGCGCTCGCCTGAGCGGTGACGAGCGCCGAGAGGCCCTAGAACTCCTCGGCGGGGAC
The DNA here is from genome assembly GCA_030773615.1 of Actinomycetota bacterium. Classification (GTDB taxonomy): domain Bacteria; phylum Actinomycetota; class Thermoleophilia; order Solirubrobacterales; family Solirubrobacteraceae; genus JALYMR01. The sequence continues at coordinate 1,948 of JALYMR010000238.1, read as the reverse complement.
CCCGCAGGCCGCGAGCCCGCGCTTCTCCAGGTAGCGCTGGTGGTGCTCCTCGGCGGGCCAGAAGGCCCCCGCGGGCAGGATCTCCGTCACCACCTCGCGGCGCGCGCCTGCCTGGACGCGGTCGCGCACCTGCCGCGCGACGCGCTCCTGCTCGGGCCCGTGGACGAAGACCGCCGAGCGGTACTGGGGGCCGAGGTCGCGGCCCTGGCCGTCGCGCTGGGTCGGGTCGTGCAGCGCGAAGAAGCGCTCCACGAGCTCCTCGTAGGCCACCCGCGCCGGGTCGAACTCGAGCTCCACGGCCTCCGCGTGCCCGGTGCGGCCCGTGCCCACCTGCTCGTAGGACGGTCCGTCGACCTCGCCGCCCGTGTAGCCCGCGCGGGTGGCGACCACGCCGAGCACGCCGTCGAGCTCGGCCTGGACGCCCCAGAAGCACCCCGCCGCGAAGGTGGCCCGCTCCACGTGCGCATCCTAGGCGCGCCCGAACCCTTCACCCCCCACGGCGTAGATCGACATGGACTTGCTGTCGCTGCTCGTCGTGCCGAACGTCGACCCCGAGCCGTCGCCGTAGGCGTCGGGGTTGAACGCGAGCGTGCCCCCGAAGCCCGTCGGGGTCGCCGCATAGCGGCCGACCGCGGTCGAGCCCCCCGAGTGCAGCCCGAGCCAGTGGAAGCCCGCGGTCAGGCGCACGGGCGCCGGGAAGCGAAGCGTCCCCAGGCGGGCGCGCGGCCGGCCGCGATGGTCACCGGGTTCGTGCGCGCGATCAGGCTCCCGAGGGCGCCGGGAGCCGGGTCGGACGCGGAGGAGGGCGGGGCGGCGTAGATCACGCCGCAGACGGGCTGGCTGCCGCGGGCTTGCCAAGGGAGGGCCCGACGCCGCGCGCACCGACCCCGTGGCCACGTAGCGGGCGCCGGCGATGGTCGACGGGACCGTCGGCCGCGCGCCGCCCTGGTCGTCTGAGACGGAGAACACGGTCCCCGTCCGCCACGACGTCCTGGCCACCGCCGCGCCGTCCGGCGTGCCGGCCTCCTCGACCCGCGTCAAGGTCCCCTGGAAGCTCCCCCACCCGGCGGTCCCCGACTCGAACTGACGGGTTCGCCACAAGGTCGGTTCGAGCGCTGAGGGCGAAGCCGGGGACTCGTCGGTCCGGGTCTCACCGGGGAACGCCGTCGGCGCGACGCAGCGCAGGTCGCGGCCGACGAGCGCCGGGCCCTCCTAGGTGTAGACGTAGCTCGGGTAGGTCTGGGTGACGTCGGCGCCGGCCACGACGCCACCGTCCACGGACGCGCTGCCGTAGGTGATGTCCCAGATCAGGGTCTGGTCGAGGAGGAGATCGCCGGGGCCGTCGGCGACGCACTGGCCGTCGCGCGACGTCGTGCCCAGGCGGACCCGGAAGCGAGTCGCGAAGTTCGCGCGACGCCGCTGATCCGCACGAGGACCTGGGCCGCGGTCGGCGTCGTAGAGGACCTCGAGCCGCTCGGGGTCGGCGGTCACACCGGGATCGGTGCCGTCGGAGACCCCGCCGGTGCCCACCTCGGCGCCGGCGGGCGCGGCGGCCACCAGCGCAAGGGCCGCCGCCCAGAGCACCACCCGCAGACGGGCGCCGCGGCGGCGCCACGGTCGCCGCGCGGCGGCGGCGTCGGGGTCGGCGGCACGGTCGGGACGTCGGGCGGGCTCCATGCTCTTCCTCTCGTCGTGGTGCGCCGCGCGCGAGCGCATCCCCCATCCGTGCAGACGCAGCCTCCAAGGAAGTTGCGCATTGGCAACGCCGAGATGCTCGATGTCGGGACGAACGTCGTCGGCTCGGCGCTTCACCCGCAGCACCGGCCCCGTCCACGGGCGCTCAAGCCCCCCTCGGGGAGCGCCGAAGCAGGGGGCATGACCCCTGTGGACGCCCCCGCCCGCCAGCGCTTCCGGCTCGTCACCCGCTCGGACTTCGACGGCCTCGTCT
>JALYMR010000237.1 GCA_030773615.1 Actinomycetota bacterium | reverse complement strand
GGCCGCGGCCGGGCGTCACGCAGGCGCTCGCCCTGCTCGCGCAGGCGAACGCGGCTGGGGACCGTCTCGTCGAGCGGAAGGGGCCGGCCCGGGCCGCTCGGGCGCGGCTCGGGGGCGCGGGGCGGGTCCTCGTCGGGCCGGTCGTCGCGCGGCCACCAGCCCCGCACGCTCTCCCAGCCGTCGTCGCCGACGACGGTCCAGGCCAGGAGCAGGGCCCCCGCGACGTGCACGGCGAACGTCAGGATCAGCGCGAGGATCTGCGGGGTCCCCATCGCGCGTCAGCGTAGCGAGAGCCGGTCGCGCAGGCGCGCCAAGGCGAGGACCGCCTGGGCCGCGTGCTCCCCCTGGTCGCGCTTGCCCCCGCCGGAGCGCGCGAGGGCCTGCTCCAGCGTGTCGACGGTGAGCACGCCGAACGCGCAGGGCACGCCGGTGCGCAGACCCACGTCCTGGACGCCGCGGGCGCACTCCGCGGTCACGTGGTCGTAGTGGCTCGTCTCGCCGCGGATGACCGCACCGAGGCAGGCGACGCCCGCGTAGCGGCCGGTGCTCGCGGCGAGCTGGGCGGCGAGGGGCAGCTCGAACGCGCCGGGGACGTCGAAGACGTCGACCCCGTCGGCGCCCGCCCCCTCGAACGCGCGGACGGCGGAGGCGACGAGGCGGTCGGCGAGCTCCTCGTAGAAGCGCGCCACGACCACGGCGAACCGCGCGCTCACCGTCCGCCCGACGCCCCGTCGCGATCGAACAGGGGCGCGTCGACGTCGACGCCCTGGTGGTGCAGCGTGTGGCCCAGGCGCTCGCGCTTCGTGCGCAGGTAGGCCTCGTTGTGGGGGTTCGGGACGGGCTCGATCGGCACCTGGGCGGTCACGGAGAGCCCGTGGCCCTCCAGGCCGCGGATCTTCTTCGGGTTGTTCGTGAGGATGCGGATGGAGCCCAGGCCGAGGTCGGCGAGGATCTGCGCGCCCACGCCGTAGTCGCGCAGGTCGGCGGGGAGGCCGAGCTCGAGGTTCGCCTCGACGGTGTCAAGGCCCTGCTCCTGGAGCCGGTAGGCCCGCAGCTTGTTGAGCAGCCCGATGCCCCGGCCCTCCTGGGCGAGGTAGAGGAGCACGCCGCGGCCCTCCTCCTCGATCATGGCCAGCGCGGACTCGAGCTGCTCGCCGCAGTCGCAGCGCAGGGAGTGAAAGACGTCGCCGGTCAGGCACTCGGAGTGCACGCGCACGAGCACGTCATCGACCCCGGCCACGTCGCCCTTCACGAGCGCCATGTGGTGCTTGCCGTCGACGAGCGCCCGGTAGCCGAGCGCGGTGAACTCGCCGTAGCCCGTCGGCAGCGCCGTGGCCACGACGCGCTCCACGATGCGGTCGTGGCGCCGGCGGTAGGCGATGAGGTCGGCGATGGAGACCATCTTGAGCCCGTGGTGGGCGCAGTACGCCACGAGGTCGGGGACGCGCGCCATCGTGCCGTCGTCGTTCATGACCTCGCAGACCACGCCGGCGGGGATGAGGCCGGCGAGGCGGGCGAGGTCGACGGCGGCCTCGGTCTGGCCCGTGCGCTCGAGCACGCCGCCCGGGCGCGCCTTGAGGGGGAACACGTGGCCGGGCTGGACGAGGTCCGAGGGCTGCGACGTGGGGTCGATGGCGACCTGGATCGTGTGCGCGCGGTCGGCGGCGGAGATGCCCGTGGTGACGCCCCGGCGGGCCTCGACGGACACCGTGAACGGCGTGGAGAACGCCGACTCGTTCTTCGCGGTCATGAGCGCGAGGCCGAGCTCGTCGGAGCGTTCGGGGGTCAAGGACAGGCAGATGAGCCCGCGCGCCTCCTTGGCCATGAAGTTGATGGCGTCCGGGGTGGCGAACTGCGCGGCGATGGTGAGGTCGCCCTCGTTCTCGCGGTCCTCGTCGTCGCACACCACGACCATGCGGCCCTGGCGGATGTCCTCGATCGCCTCGGGGATCGTGGCGAACGGCGTGCGGGTCTGCGTGTCCATCAGCCCTTCTCCAGGAGCTTCTCGACGTACTTGGCGAGCACGTCGACCTCGAGGTTGACCTCGCCGCCCGGTGCCCGCGTCCCGAGGGTCGTGCGCTCGAGCGTCTCGGGGATCAGCGACACGTCGAACGAGCGCTCGTCGACGCGGGCGACGGTGAGGGACACCCCGTCGACCGCGATGGACCCCTTCTCGACGACGTAGCGCAGCACGGAGGGGCCGGCCTCGACGGTCAGCACCTGCGCGAAGCCCTCGCCGCGCGAGCCGCGCAGCGTCCCGACCCCGTCGACGTGGCCCTGCACGACGTGGCCGCCGAGGCGGTCAGTCGCGCGCAACGGCAGCTCGAGGTTCACCCTCCCGCCGGGGTGCACGGACCCGAGCGACGATCGCCGCAGCGTCTCGTGCATGACGTCGGCCTGGAAGGTCGCGTCGGCGACGCCGGTCGCGGTGAGGCACACGCCGTTGACCGCGACGGAGTCGCCCTCGCGCAGCTCGCCGGCGAGCCCCGTCTCGAGGGTCAGGCGCGCGCCGTCGTCCGTCGCGTCCACGCCGGCCACGGTCCCCAGGTCCTGCACGAGCCCGGTGAACATCGCGCTACCACTCCCTCAGCCGCGCGGAGACGAGCAGGTCCCCGTCCAGCGGCTCGCAGTCGAGGGTGAGCGCCCGCAGCGCCTCCGCGATCCGCTCGACCCCCTCGCCCTCCAGGGGGTCGCGGGCGCGGCGGCTCCCGAACAGCATGGGGGCGAGGAACAGGCGGACCTCGTCGATCTCCCCCGCGTCGAGGAAGGCGCCGGCCAGGTGCGGCCCGCCCTCGAGCAGGACGGAGGTGACCCCGGCGGCGCCGAGGCCGTCGAGCGCGCTGCGCACGCGGGCGGGCTCGTGCTCGCCGGCCGCGACGAGGACGTCGGCGCCCGCGGTCTCCAGCGCCTCCACCGCGGTGCGCGGCGCGGCCCGCGAGACGACGACGGTGAGCGGGGCCCGGGGCGCCTGGGCGACGAGCTTGCTCGTCAGGGGCAGGCGGGCGAGGGAGTCGAACACGACGCGCCGGGGCTGGTGGTGGACGCCGGCCACCCGCGCGCTGAGCTGCGGGTCGTCGGCCAGGGCGGTGCCCACCCCCACGGCGACGGCGTCGACCGTCGCCCGCCAGTGGTGGGCGCGCAGACGGCTCGACTCGCCCGAGATCCACTGGGAGTCGCCGGTCTGGGTGGCGACCTTGCCGTCGAGGGTCATCGCCGACTTGAACAGGACCCAGGGGCGCCCCGTCTTCGCGTGCTTGCGGAAGGCTTGGTTGAGCAGCCGCGCGCGCTGGGCGAGGTCGCCCTCGGCGACCACGACCTCGACGCCCTCGTCGCGCAGCACCCCGAGCCCACGGCCGTTGGCCTTCGCGCTCGGGTCGTCGGAGGCGACGACGACGCGCTCGAGGTCGGCGGCGAGGATGGCGTCGGTGCAGGGCGGGGTCTTGCCCTGGTGGGCGCAGGGCTCGAGCGAGACGTAGAGGGTGGCGCCCCGCAGGTCGGCGCCGCGGGCGTCGGCCAGGGCGTTGACCTCGGCGTGCGCGCCGCCGAAGTCCGCGTGCCAGCCCTCGCCGAGCACCTCGCCGTCGCGCACGACGACCGCGCCGACGACCGGGTTCGGGTGCACGCGACCGAGTCCGTTGCGCGCGAGCGCGAGCGCGCGCTCGAGGTGCACGCGGTCCGTGTCGGTCACGGCGGGGCTCATCGCTTCACTCTAGGTCTCCCCGCACCGTCCGCCGCGCAGGCGGAAGACCTCCATCAGGGGGCCGGGGCGGGCGTAGGCCAGCGGGTAGAAGTCGAACGACCAGTCGAAGTTGAAGGGCACGGGGCGCGCCCCTGGGCGATAGGGCGAGTCGACCCACACGCGCTCCGCGCGCCGCTCGAGCTCGCGGTAGTAGGCCAGCGCCCCCGGCGCCGCCCCGGGGTCGGCCTCCGCGCGCCCGCGCTGGGTCGAGCCCACGACGACCCAGCAGTACCCCCCGCGCTCGTACTCCCCGACGAGGCCGGGACGCAGGACGCGCTCGAAGTCCTCGATGTTCACCACCTGCCCGGGCGGCGGCAGCAGGCGCCCCGTGTCGGGGTCGATGCGCGAGCGGCTCGTGGGGAACTTCTGCCAGCGCCGCTCCGGGCGGCCCACGTCCTGGGCCCAGCCGTCGGGCACGACGGGCTCGACGACGATCCGGGTGCCGGGCGGGACGTGCCCGACGAGCCACGCGCGCGTGGTCTGCCGGGTGTCCGGCCGGGCGAGCACCCGGTCGACGTGCACGCTGTGGACGAGCCCCTGGGCGAGCAGGGCGAGGGCGCCCAGGGCGACGAGCGCGGGACGCAGGCGGGGCACGCGGCGTCCCGCGCGGTCGGCGAGCGCGAGCGCTCCGGTGGCCGCGAGCAGGGCCAGGAGGGGCAGGACGGGCATGAGCCAGCGGCCGAAGTAGCGCTCCTGGAGGCCCATGAAGAGGACGTAGGCGACGGGCGCCGGGACGAGCACGGCGAGGGCCCGGCGCTCCCCGCGCCACAGGAGCGCCACGGCGAGCGCGGCGGCGGCGAGGGGCACCCACCCGAGCCCCCAGCCCAGCGACCACAGGTAGTAGGCCAGGCCGCTCGCCTGGGTGAGGCCGAGCTTGCCGGCCGCGTCGCCCGACGCCTCGGACTGGTGGCCGAGGCCGTCGAGGAACGCCTCCGCGTCGAGCACGGCGTAGGGGTTCGCGGCGACGAAGGCGGCCACCGCCAGGGCTCCCGCGGCCAGCAGCCCGGGCAGCCCCCACCGCCGAGCCGGACCGAGCGGGGCCGCGGCGAGCAGGCAGAGCAGGACGATGCCCGCCGTGTACTTCGTCGCGCAGGCCAGGCCGAGCCCGAGCCCGGCCACGGCGAAGTCCACCGCCCGTCCCCGCCGCAGGACCCCGGCGATCCCCCACAGCGCCAGGCACAGCGGCGCCAGGGTGGGCACGTCGTTGAGCGCGAGGTGGCTGTAGAAGACGGGCAGGAAGGCCACGGCGAGCAGCGCCGCCGCGAGCAGGCCCACGCGGCGATCGAACAGGCGCGCGCCCGCGAGCGCGAGCAGCCCCACCGCGAGCGTGCCCAGGGCGGCGGTGACGAGGCGGGCGAGCACCCAGAGCTGCGCCGGGTCGGCGGCGAAGGCGTCGCCCACCGCGCGGCGCCCCCCGAACCAGAGCGCGAACACCCCGTGCAGGAGGTACGTGTAGGCGGGCGGGTTGACGAAGTAGCGCGGGTCGAGGTCGTGGCCGAAGAGCCCGATCGCGCGGGTCAGGAAGTGGGCGTTCTCGTCGGCGTTGTACGCGTAGGGCATGCCGTGGTCGACGCCCCAGACGCGCAGGACGAAGGCGCCGACGAGCAGGGCGGCCAGCGCGAGGGACCACGGCGCGCGGCGCCGCCGCGCCGGCGGCGGGCCCAGCAGCACGCTCCCGGGAGTCGCCCGCGGCGGGCTATGGACAGCGGACATAGACGCTGTAGAAGCGCGTGACGTGCCGGCGCGCGAAGCCCGCCGGCGGCAGGTTGTGGCGCGTGTCCTCGCCCGGCGGGCCGACGAGCGCCTGGCGGAACAGGGCGTCGCGGGTGTGGACGAGCAGGGCGACGCCCCGGCGGGGCTCGCCCGCGTCGGCGCTCGACCGGGCGAGCACGCGCTCCTCGGGCAGGTCGAGCAGCCAGCGGACCTCGGGCACGAGCTTGTGGTTCGGGGTGTGGAGGTCGCCGCAGCGCAGCCCCTCGGCCACGCTCGGGTGGGCCAGGGCGGCGGCGAGCGCGTCGTGGGCGTCGGCGCGGAAGGCGAGCTCGCCGTCGAGGCGGGTGAGGTTCAGCCGCACCGCGGTGAACGCGACGCCGGCGACCACGAGCGCCACGGCGAGCGCCGCCCACGCGCGGCGCACGGGGAGCCCCTCGCGGAGCAGCGTCCAGCCCCCGAAGGCCACCCCGCAGAGGACCATGACCATGAGCGAGGGCACGAGCAGGTAGCGATCGATGACCGACAGCCCCAGGCCGCCGACGAGCGCGAACGTCGCGACCCCGACGACGAGCAGGACGACCGGCACGCGGGCCCGCAGCGGGACGAGCACGACGGCCACGACGAGGCCGACCGCGCCGCCGAGCACGACGGGCAGCTTCGCGAGCTTGAGCAGGAACGCCCACAGCGCGGTCGGCACGGCGCCGGCGCCCTTGTTGCGCCCGAGCTCGGCGGCGAGCTCGCTCGTGCCGTGCAGGGAGAACAGGGGGTCGCCGGTGACGACGAGGTCGGTCAGCCCCCACAGCACGGGCGCCGCCGCGCACAGGAGGGCGTAGCGCACGCGGTTGCGCCACGGGGCGGGCCAGGCCACCCACAGGAAGTACAGCCCCGCGAGCACCCAGCCCTCCGGGCGCAGGAGCCCGGCGAGGGCCAGGAGGACGAGGACGGCCGTGCCCCGGCGGGGCCGGCGCACCTCGAGCACCGCGGCCCACACGACGAGCGCGAGGTAGGCCGGGTCGATGTAGCCGCGTGCGGCGAGGAAGGCGAAGTCGAAGCGGGTGGCCAGCAGCAGGGCGGCCAGGGCGCCCACGAGCGGCGTGAAGGCGGCCTTGCCCAGGGTGTAGAGCCCGGCGAGCAGCACGACGAACGAGCCCACCGCGAAGGCGACGAAGGCCCGGTCGGCCCCCGTCCCGAACAGGGAGAGGACGGCGCCGAGGGCGATGGCCAGCGGGTGCTGGGTCGGCGCCCGGTAGGCGTCGAAGGTCATCCGCCGGCCGTCGAGGAGCTCGCGCCCCCAGAGCAGCGAGTAGACGGAGTCGTAGTTCGGATAGGTCGGGTAGAGCAGGAAGCCGGCGAGGGCGGCGAGGGCGAGCGCGGCCAGCGCGACGCGCTCGGCCCGGCGCAGGGTGAGCCGGCGCCGGCGCGGGGAGGGCGAGGGTCCCGCCGGCCACGCGCGACCGGGACGGGGCCGCGGGAGGGTCGGCGCCGACACCGCGACTAGGATGGCAGGCCCTTGAAGCTGATCGTCCAGATCCCGTGCTTCAACGAGGAGCAGACGCTCCCGGTCACCCTGGCGGCGCTCCCGCGCCGGCTCGAGGGGTTCGACGAGGTGGAGTGGCTCGTCGTCGACGACGGCTCGAGCGACGCCACCGTGGCGGTCGCCCGGGCCCACGGCGTCGACCACATCGTGCGCCTGACGAACAACAAGGGCCTCGCGGCCGGCTTCCAGGCCGGCCTGGACGCGGGCCTGAAGCTCGGCGCCGACGTCATCGTCAACACGGACGCGGACAACCAGTACGACGCGCGGGACATCCCGAAGCTCGTGGCGCCGATCCTCGCCGGGCACGCGGACATGGTGGTCGGCGATCGCCAGGTCACGACGATCGAGCACTTCTCGCCGGTGAAGAAGGGGCTCCAGCAGCTCGGCTCCTGGGTCGTGCGCCAGGCCTCCTCGACCGACGTGCCCGACACGACCTCGGGCTTCCGCGCCTACAACCGCGAGGCCGCGATCCAGATGGCCGTCGTCTCCAAGTTCACCTACACCCTCGAGACGATCATCCAGGCGGGCAAGCTGCTCGTGGCCACCGACCACGTGCCCGTGCGGACGAACCCGCAGACCCGCGAGTCGCGCCTGTTCCCCTCCATGTGGGCGTACGTGCGGCGCAACGCGCTCTCCATCTTCCGCATCTACTCCCAGTACGAGCCCCTGCGGGTGTTCATGGCCCTCGCCGGCGTGCTCGGGCTCGCCGCGCTCGTCGTCTGGGCCCGCTTCCTGTGGTTCTACCTCGCGGGCGACGGGGCGGGCCACGTGCAGTCGCTCATCCTCGGCGCCGTGCTGTTCAACGCCGCGATGGTGCTCGGCGCCCTCGGGGTGATCGGCGACCTGCTCGCCGCCCAGCGCACGATGCTCCAACGCACCTTCGAGCGCGTCCGGCGCATCGAGCTCCAGCTCGGCGTGGAGCCTTCGCACTACGAGCCGGGCGGCAGGCCCACGGGTCACGAGGCCACCACCGGGGCCGACAGCGGCGCCGCCACGGGCAAGACGGAAGAGCGGGAAGCCCTGCGCGTATGAGCCCCGCGGTCACCGTCGACCGCGAGGGGACGGTCACCGGCAACACGTTCGACAAGTACGGCTCGACGAACCCCGTCGTGCGCCGGCTCATGGCCCGTTTCCACCGCGACCTCGACGAGCTGTTCGCCCGGGCCGCCCCCGAGTCCCTGCTCGACGTGGGCTGCGGCGAGGGCGTGCTCACCCACGCCTGGGCCCGGCGGCTGGACGGCCGGCGGGTGGTGGGCATCGACCTCGACGACCCCGCGCTGCACGCCGAGTGGCGCCGGCGCGCGGCGCCGAACCTCGAGTACCGGGTCATGAAGGCCGAGCGCCTGCCCTTCGCCGACGACGAGTTCGACCTCGCCACGGCCATCGAGGTGCTCGAGCACGTGCCCGACCCCGAGCACTCCCTGCAGGAGATGGCGAGGGTCGCCCGCCGCCACCTGCTCGTATCCGTGCCCCGCGAGCCCCTTTGGCGCGCGCTGAACCTCGCCCGCGGCGCGTACGTGCGCGAGCTCGGCAACACGCCGGGGCACCTCAACCACTGGTCGCGGCGCGGCGTCGTGGACCTCCTGCGCCCCCACGGGACGGTCCTCGAGGTCCGCTCGCCCCACCCGTGGACGATGGTGCTCCTGCGGGTTGGCGGCTAGCGCAGGCGCCGCGGGGGGCCGCGCGAGCGGCTACGGGCGCGGCGCCCGGGTCCTCTCCGTCGGGATCGCGACGACGGGCCTCGTCACCTTCGCCTACTTCGCGCTGGCCAGCGCGGCGCTGCCCCGCGACGACTACGGTCGGCTCACGACCCTGTGGGCGGTGCTGTTCACCGTCGCCTCCGTGCTCTACCGCCCGGTGGAGCAGCTTCTGTCGCGCACGATCGCCGCCCGGCGGGCGCGCGGCCTCGAGCGCGGGCACCCGCTGCGCACGCCCCTCCTGGTCCAGGCCGCCTTCGCCGCGGCGTTCCTGCTCGCCGCGCTCGCGCTGCGCGGCCCGCTGCAGGACGGCCTGTTCGACGGCTCGGCGGCCCTGTTCTGGATCCTCGTCGCCGGTGTGCTCGCCTACGCCGCGTCGTACTTCGCGCGCGGGCACCTCGCCGGCCACGGGCGCTTCGGCCTCTACGGCGGGCTCGTCCTGCTCGAGTCGGCCTCGCGCTGCCTCTTCGCGCTGGCCGCCTTCATCGGGGTGACCTCGGGACAGACGGCGATCGCGCTGGGCATGGCCGCCGCGCCGTTCGTCTCCCTCGTCGTCGTGCCCGTTGCCCTCGTCCGCGGCGAGCGCGCGCGGGGCGCGGTGGCGGCCGGCGAGCTGACCGCGCGGGCCGGGGCGGGGTTCGCCGTCGCCGTCCTCGCGGTCATGGTCGCCGAGCAGGCGCTCGTCAACGGGGCCGTACTCGCGGTGAGCGCGACCGCGGCCGACGTGGCCGTCGCCGGGCGGGTGTTCAACGTCCTGCTCATCGTGCGCATCCCCCTCCAGCTCTTCCAGGCCGTCCAGGGCTCGCTGCTGCCCCACCTCGCCGGCCTCGAGGCCACCGCCGACCGGCGGGCGTTCGCCCGCGCGCTGCGGGTCACGCTGCTCGCCATCGCCGCCTTCGCGGCCGCGGTGGCCCTCGGGCTGCTCCTCGTCGGGCCCCTCGTCATGGAGCTCGTGTTCCCCGACGACCCCACCCCGGGGCGCGTCGGCCTCGCGCTCGTCGGCCTGGGGGTCGGCTTCCACCTCGCCGCCGGCACCCTCAACCAGGCGGCGCTCGCCCGCGGCCATCAGGGTCGCGCGGCGCTCGCCTGGCTCGTCTGCGCCGCCGCCTTCGTGGCCTGGATGCTCTTGCCCGTCGTGGCCGACGAGCTCCTGCGCGCGGAGGTCGGCTACCTCGCCGCGACCGCGCTGCTCTGCGTGGCGCTCGCCGCGCTGCTGCGTGGCGCGCGCCGTCGGGCGCCCGCCTGAGCGGCTCGCGGTCCCCCTCCCCCTCCCGGGCGAGCAGCGGGGGCAGGGCACGCCGGCGGGTCGCCGGTCAGCCCGAGGGGTGCACGATCTGCCCGTCCATGAGCTCCTCCTCGCGGCGGTCCTCCTCCGTCTCGCGGCGCAGGACCGGGATCGCGGCGGCGAGCACGGCGACGATCGGCACCGCGATGAACGCGCCGAGGATGCCCGCCACGACGCTGCCGACGCCGACCGCGAGCAGGATGGCCACGGGGTGCAGCTCGAGGCTGCGCCCCACGACGACGGGATAGAGCAGGTTGCCCTCGATCTGCTGGACGAGCAGGACGGCGCCGACCACGAGCAGCGCGTCGATCGGCCCGTTGGACACGAGGGCCACGAGCGCGGCGGCCGCGCCCGCCACCACCGCGCCCACAAAGGGGATGAAGGCGGCCAGGAAGGTCAGGACGGCGAGCGGGATGACCAGCGGCACGCCGATGATGGCCAGCGCGAGGCCGATGAACACGGCATCGACGCAGGCCACGAAGGACACCCCGCGCATGTAGTGGCCGAGGATGCGCCAGGAGGTCTCCCCCACCTCCTGGACCGTGTTGCGCCGGTGGCGGGGGAACAGGCGCAGGATCCAGCGCCAGATCACGCCGCCGTCCTTCACGAAGAAGAACACGAGCACGAGGGTGAGCAGGAGCTGGGTGAGGATCTGCCCCACGATGGTCACGCCGCTCACGACGCCCGAGGCCACCGTGCCCGCGCCCCGGCGCACCCGCTCCGAGGCGGCATCGATCGCGCCCTGGACCTGCGTGTCGGAGAGCCCGAACGGCCCCGATGCGACGTAGTCGCCGAGCTGCTCGACGCCCGCCTCGACCTGGGTGCCGAGCTCGCCGACCTGATGAACGAATTCGGGGGCGACGAAGCGGATGACGAGGGCCACGACGGCGAGGGCCCCGAGGAAGGAGAGCGTGGCGGCGAGCGCGTTCGGCAGCCCCGCCGCCCGCAGGGCGCGCGCGGGCGGCGCGAGCACGGTGGCCACGAGCAGCGCGATGAACACGGGCAGGAAAACGAACTTCACCTGCCACAGCGCGTAGGCGACCAGGCCGAACGCCGCGACGCAGACGAGCAGGCGCCAGGACAGCTCGGAGAGGATGACGAGCGCGCGCGGGGCGCCGCGCACTCGCCGGGACGGGACCTCGGCTTCCGGGTCGTGCCGCTCGAGGACGGTCGCCATACGCCGGGTGTACCCGCTTACTCCTGGGCCAGCGCGCGCAGCACGTCGAGCCGGCTGGCCCGCCGGGCGGGCCCGATGGCGGCCAGCACGCCGAGCAGCCCGGCGAGGACGAGGAGCACGAGGAGCGTGAGCACGGGGAAGGACAGCGTGAAGCCCTCCTCGGCCAGCGGACGGGCGATGAGCAGCGCGAACAGCACCCCGAGCACGATGCCCAGCACGGCGCCGATGAGCGAGGTGATGACCGCCTCGAGGCGCACGACGCGCCGCACCTGGCGGCGCGAGGTGCCGATCGCCCGCAGGAGGCCGAGCTCGCGGGTGCGCTCGTACACGGAGAGCGCGAGCGTGTTCACGATGCCGAACAGCGAGACGAGCACGGAGAGCGCGAGCAGGGCGTAGATGAGGTTGAGCAGGTTGCCGATCTGCCCCGCCTGCTGCTCCTTGACCTCCTCGCGGTCCTGGGTCTCGGCGTTCGGGAAGCGGGCGGCGAGCACGCGGTCCAGCCGGGCGCGCACCGCGGCGGGCGCGGCGCCGCGCGCGAAGCCGAGCAGGACGATCGCGTCCTCGTCCTCGTCGAAGTCGCGCTCGAGCAGGCGGTTCGGGGCCACGAGGCCGCCGCCGAGCAGGCCGAACTCCCCCTCGTCGAGGATGCCCCGCAGGGTGTAGGCGACCCGGCGGCCGGTCGGGGTGAGCAGGCGCAGGCGCTGGCCGAGGTACAGCCCCTGGTCCTCGGCGAAGGTGTCGCCCGCGAGCACGCCGTCGGCGCCCAGGGCGCCCACCACGGCCTGTGGGCCCTCCTGCACGCGCAGGTCGTAGACCCGCTCAATGGAGCCCGGGTCGAACCCGATGACGGGCTGCGTGCCCTCCCGCGCGTCGAGCTTCGCCTGGGCGAAGCGCACGGGGCTCGCGGTGGCCACCCCCTCCACCCCACGCGCGACGCGCGCCACCGCGCCGGGCAGCGGCGAGAAGCCGTCCTCGCTGCGCACGGTGAGGTCGCCGGCGAAGGTGGCGTCCACGGAGCGGTCGATCGAGCCGCGAAGCCCGGCGGCGAAGATGGACACGAACGCGACGAGGGCCACGCCGATCATGAGCGCGGCGGCGGTCACCGCCGTGCGGGTCGCGTTGCGGGTCGCGTTCTCGCGGGCCAGGCGCCCCGTGATGCCCGTCGCCCGCTGCACGGGCACCCCGACGACGGCGGCCAGGGGCACGACGAGCACCGGGCTGAGGAGCGCCACGCCGAGGAACACGAGCCCGGCGCCCGCCCCGATGAGGCTCGCGGCCCGGCCCCCGGAGGCCCCGAAGAGCCCTGCGACCAGCGCGGCGACCCCAAGGGCGCACAGGGCGGCGGCGAGGACGAGCATCGTCCGCCCCGGCCGCCGGGGCGCCACGAGGCCCTCGCGCAGCGCGCTGACCGGCGCCACGCGGGTCGCCCGCAGCGCGGGCGCCACGCTGGCCACTGTGGTGATGACGACGCCGACGAGCAGGGAGACGACGATGGTCCGGGCCTGGACGACCGTGTCCGTCCGGGGCAGCTCGAGCCCCGCGAGCTCGAACAGCGCGGCGATCCCGGGGGCGATGGCCAGGCCGGCGAGCAGCCCGAGGATCGAGGCGACGAGCCCGATGAGCGCCGCCTCGCCGACGACGGCTCCGAGCACCTGCCGCCGCGAGGCGCCGAGGGTCCGCAGCAGGGCGAGCTCGCGCGTGCGCTGGGCGACCGTGATCGAGAACGTGTTGTAGATGACGAAGGCGCCGACGAAGAGCGCGATGCCGGCGAAGACGAGCAGCGCGGTGCGCAGGAAGCCGAACTGCTCCTCGAGGTCCCGGGCCTGGGCCCTGCCCTCCTGCTCGCCGGTGCGCACGGTCACGGGCGCGTCGCGCAGGGCGGCGGAGAGGCGCCGGGCGAGCTCGTCCGGATCGACCCCGGGGGCGGCGGCGACCTCGATGCCGGTCAGGTCGCCCTCCGTGCCCGTCAGCCGCTGGGCCTCCTCGAGCCCGAGCAGGGCGATGGACGCCCCGGCCAGCGAGCTCACCTCCCCGAACCGCGCGATCCCCACCAGGCGCAGGCGCCGCGCCCCCTCCTGGCCGACCACGGTGACCCGCTCGCCGAGGCGAAAGCCCACGCGCTCGGCGGTGCCCCGGTCGAGCGCGACCTCGTCCGCGGCGCGCGGGAAGCGCCCGCGGACGAGCTCGAACTCCTCAAAGCGCGGCGAGTTCAGCGACGTCGCGAAGCTCGGGGGACCGCTGCTCACGGAGCGGCCGCGGGGGTCGCGGATGGAGATCGGGGCGAACACGTTGCCCTCGGCGGCGGCCACGCCCTCCGTCACGCGCACGCGCGCGAGCAGCGCCTCGGGGAGCGGCGGCGGCTCGCTGAACGGGTCGTCGATCGCCGTGCGCGGCCCGATGGCGACGTCCGTCGTCGCGTTCGCCTGGGCGAAGATGTCGCTGAACGACCGGTTGATCGTGTCCGTGAGGACGTAGGTCCCGGCCACGAGCCCGACGCCAAGCACGACGGCGACGGCGGTGAGGAAGGTGCGCAGCCGGCGCGCGCCGAGGCTGCGGAGGGTCAGGCGGATCACGGGCTCGGGGAGCGCGGGCCGTCGCGGACGAGGCGCCCGTCGGCGAGCTCGACGAGGCGGTCGGTGTGCGCGGCCGCGTCGGCGTCGTGGGTCACCATCACCACGGTCTGGCCGAGGGAGTCGACGGAGTCGCGCAGCAGGCGCAGGACCTCCTCGGAGCTGCGCGAGTCGAGGTTGCCCGTCGGCTCGTCGGCGAACACGACGGCCGGGCGGTGCACGAGCGCGCGGGCCACCGCCACGCGCTGCTGCTGGCCGCCCGAGAGCTCCGCCGGGCGGTGCGTCCGGCGGTCGGTCAGGCCGACCGTCTCGAGCAGCCCGTCGACCCAGTCGCGGTCGGGAGCGCGGCCCGCGAGGGTCAGCGGCAGCAGGACGTTCTCCTCGGCGGTGAGCACGGGCAGGAGGTTGAAGGCCTGGAACACGAAGCCGACGCGGTCGCGCCGCAGCGCGGTGAGCTCGCGGTCGCCCAGCCCGGCGAGCTCGACGCCGTCGAGCACGACGGAGCCCGCGGTGGGCTGGTCGAGGCCCGCGAGGCAGTGCATGAGGGTGGACTTGCCCGAGCCCGAGGCGCCCATGATCGCCGCGAACTCCCCCCGGGCGAAGGCGACGGTCACCCCGGCCAGCGCGTGCACGGCGGCGTCGCCCTCGCCGTAGCGGCGCTCGAGCTCCGTGCCGGCGACGATGGCGTCCACGCCGACGACGATAGGCCGGGCCCCGGCGCTGGGGTCGGCTCCCTAGCCCGCGGCGCCCACCGCCCGGCCGATCTCGCGGAACGCGGCCGCGGGGTCGTCGGCGGCGAAGATCGCCGACCCGGCGACGAACCAGCTCGCGCCGGCGTCCGCGCAGGCCGGCGCGCTGCGCGCGTCGACGCCGCCGTCGACCTCGACGGGGAACGGCGCGCCGACGAGCTCGCGCAGGCCGCGGACCTTGTCGAGCGTCCCCGGGATGAGCCGCTGGCCGCCCCAGCCCGGGTTGACGGTCATGCACAGCGCGAGGTCCAGGGCGTCGCGCACCTCCCCGAAGACGCCGAGCGGGGTGCTCGGGGTCACCGCGAGCCCGGCCCGGCAGCCGGCGTCGCGGATCGCCGTGAGGACCCGGTGGACGTGCGGTGTGGCCTCGGCGTGGACGGTGATGCCGTCGGCCCCGGCCCGGGCGAACTCCTCGACCTGGAGCTCGGGGCGCTCGACCATGAGGTGGCAGTCGAGGTAGGCCTCGTCGGGCAGGGCGTCGCGCAGCGCGGCGACGACGAGCGCCCCCACGGTGATCGGCGGGACGAAGTGCCCGTCCATGACGTCGACGTGGATGACCCGGGCGCCGGCGGCCATGACCTCGCGGACCTCGGCCTCGAGGCGGGCGAGGTCGGCGGCGAGGATGGAGGGCGCCACGTGGCGCTCGTGGACGACCATGCGCCCGGCGCTCAGATGGGCTCGAGCATCGAGCCCTTGCAGTGGTTGCAGACCATCGTCGCCGTCGTCGACATGCGCACCATCGTCGAGTGCTCGCCGCAGTCCGGGCACACGGAGACGAGCTCGAAGCGGTGCAGGCAGTTCACGCAGCGGTAGCGGCCGGGGAGGTTCGCCGGCCGAAGCCAGGGCTCGCGGCAGGACGGGCAGGGCGATCCGGTGAGCTCCACGGCGGCATCGTGCCCCATCAGGCGGACAGCGTGGCGATGAGGAACCCGTCCGTGCCGTCGCGGTGGGGCAGCACGAGGTCCGCGCGGCGCACGGGCACCCCGGCCTGGGCCACCACCTCCTCGTTCTCGCGGGGCACGAGCGTGCAGGTCGAGTAGACCACCCTCCCCCCGGGCCGCACGCTGCCCACCGCGGTCTCGAGGATGCGCTCCTGTCGCGCCGCGAGCTCCTCGACGCCCTCGGGCGTCGCGCGCCAGCGCACGTCGGGGTGGCCCTGCAGGGTGCCGAGCCCCGAGCAGGGCGGGTCGACGAGCACCCGGTCGAACGGGCCGTCCCCGCGCGGTCGGGCCGCGTCGGAGACCTCGACGCGCACGCTGGCGGCGCGCATGCGCTCGACCGTCGCCTGCAGGGCTCGCGCGCGGCCCGGGTGGCGCTCGACGGCCACGACCTCCCCCTCGCCGCCCATGAGCGCCGCGAGGTGGGTCGTCTTGCCCCCCGGGGCGGCGCACAGGTCGAGCACGCGCTCCCCGGGCTGCGGGTCGACCGCGTGGGCCACGCGCATGGAGGCGCGCGACTGCGGGGTGAAGGCGCCCTCCACCCAGAGGGGATGGCCGTGGGCGTCGAACGGTCCCTCGACGACGAGGCCCTCGGGCACGTCGGGCGCGGGACGGGTCGGCACGGGCAGCGCGGCGGCGAGCGCCTCGCGGTCGGTGACGAGGGCGTTCGCGCGCAGCGCGAGCTCGGCCGGCCGGTTGCCCGCCGCCAGCAGCTCCCGCGTCTCCTCGGCCCCGAAGCGCTCCCACCACAGCTCCACGACCCACTGGGGGTAGGAGTGGGTGACGGCGGCCGCCGCCGGCGTGACGTCCCCGGGCAGGGCCACGGGCTCGCGGATGACCCGGCGCAGCACCGCGTTGACGAGCTTGTGGCCGCCGTTCGAGCCCGCCTTCGCGAGCTCCACGCTCTCCCCCACCGCCGCGTGGCGGCCCACGCCGTCGAAGAACAGCAGCTGGAAGAGCCCGAGGCGCAGCGCGGCGACGACGGCGGGGTCGAGCTGCCGCACGGGCCGGGCCAGGACCTCGATGACCCAGTCGAGCGTCCCCCGACGCTGCACGGTGCCGAAGGCCAGGGCGGTGGCGAAGGCGCGGTCGCGCCGGTCGAGCCCCCGGGCCTCGCCGTGGAGGGCGCGATCGGCGTACGCCCCCTGCTCGAAGACACGGCGCACGACGTTGAAGGCGACGAGCCGCGCGGGCGTCACTCCCGGCATGGCCGCCACGGTAGGGGCGTGCGGCGGGCGTCCCCACCGCCGCACGCCCCGCGCCGGTCGAACCGCTGCTAGGCGAACTGCGCCTCCTCGGTGGAGCCGCCCAGGGCGGTCGTCGAGGAGAGCCCGCTGTTGACGACCTGCGCGACCTCGTCGAAGTAGCCCGTGCCGACCTCGCGCTGGTGGCGCGTGGCGGTGTAGCCCCGCGCCTCGCTGGCGAACTCGGCCTGCTGCAGGTCCGAGTACGCGGCCATGCCGCGCTCGTTGTACCCGTGGGCGAGCTCGAACATGGAGTGGTTGAGGGCATGGAAGCCGGCGAGGGTGACGAACTGGAACCGGTAGCCCATGCCCGCGAGCTCGTCCTGGAAGGAGGCGATGCTGGCCTCGTCGAGCTTCGCGCGCCAGTTGAACGACGGCGAGCAGTTGTAGGCCAGGAGCTTGCCGGGGAACTGCTCGTGGATCGCGTCGGCGAACGCGCGGGCCTCCCCGAGGTCGGGGTGGGAGGTCTCGCACCACAGGACGTCGGCGTGCGGGGCGTACGCCAGTCCGCGGGCGATGGCCTGGTCCAGGCCGGGCGTCACACGGAAGAAGCCCTCCATGGTGCGCTCGCCGGTGAGGAACGGGGCGTCGGCCGGGTCGACGTCGCTCGTGACGAGGTCGGCCGCGTCGCCGTCCGTGCGGGCCAGGAGCACCGTGGGGACGCCCATGACGTCGGCGGCGAAGCGCGCGGCGATGAGGTTGCGCACCGCCTGGGCGGTCGGGAGCAGGACCTTGCCGCCCAGGTGCCCGCACTTCTTCTCCGAGGCGAGCTGGTCCTCGAAGTGCACGCCGGCCGCGCCCGCCTCGATCATCGCCTTCGTGAGCTCGAACACGCTGAGGGCGCCGCCGAAGCCCGCCTCGGCGTCGGCGATGATGGGTGCCAGCCAGTGCGTGCCGTTGCGCCCCTCCGCGTGGTCGATCTGGTCGGCGCGCAGGAGGGCCTGGTTGATGCGGCGCACCACCGTCGGAACGCTGTTGACCGGGTAGAGGGACTGGTCGGGGTACGTCTGGCCAGCCTGGTTCGCGTCGGCGGCGACCTGCCAGCCGCTGAGGTAGATCGCCTCGAGCCCGGCCTTGACCTGCTGGACGGCCTGGCCGCCCGTCAGCGCGCCGAGCGCGCGCACGGCCTGCTCCGGCCGCGCCATGAGCTGCCACAGGCGCTCGGCGCCCAGGCGCGCGAGCGTGTGCTCGACCTGGACGCTGCCCCGCAGGCGCACGACGTCGTCGTGGCTGTAGGGGCGCTCGATGCTGTCCCAGCGCGGTGAGGACCAATCGTTCTGTTGCACCCGGAGCTCCTTCGTGTTGTGTCGATTCGCAGGGGGATGGATCGGTACGAGCCTCGATTCGTCGGCGGCACGACCTACGGCGGGGTCTCTTCCAGCACCTCGTCGCTGTAGAGCTTGTGCACGCGGACGCGCCCGGGCGCAGCCCGCACGCAGAACTCGCACAGGATGCATTCGTCGACGTTGGCTTCGACGACCGCGACGCGGCCGTCCACCTCGGCGTAGATGTCGACGGGGCACACCTCGGCCAGGCGGCTGGCGAGCGTCGTGTCCGGAACGGCCGCGTCGTCGACCTCGATCCCGATGAAGGTGGCGTCGACCCTCATGCCGCGGCCCTCGCACCGAGGCGGTCGCGCACGAGGTCGGGGATCTGCGAGATCTCCTCCGCGACCGTGATGCCCGCCTCCTCGAGGCGGGCGATCTTCTCGGCCGCCGTGTCCTCGCGCCCCTCGACGATGGTGCCCGCGTGCCCGAAGCTCATGCCGGGCATCTCGTCCATGAACCGCCCGGCCATGAAGGCGACGATCGGCAGCCGCGAGCCGTGGTCGGCGACCCATCGCGCGAGCTCGGCCTCCATCCGGCCGCCCGGCTCCGTGTAGATCACGATCCCCTGGGTCTGCTCGTCGGCCTCGAAGAGCGGCATGAGCTCGGCGTAGGTCGAGCCGATGATCGGATCGCCGCCGATGGACACGGCGGTGGATTGGCCCAGCCCCGCGGCGGTGAGCGTCGAGCTCATCTCGGTGGTCATCCCGCCCGAGCGGCTGATCACCCCGATGGGACCCGGGCTGTAGGCCTTCGCGGCGTCGCGCGCCGGCCCGCCGATGCCGCCCATCTTCACGACGTCGGGGACGATGATCCCCAGGCAGTTCGGCCCGATGATGCGCGCGCCGCGCAGCGCGGCGAGCTCGACCATCTCCGCGACGTCGCGACGGGGGACGCGCTCCGTGACGATCACGACGAGCTTCACGCCGTTCTCGATCGCCTCGAACACCGCGTCCTTCGTGAACGCCGGCGGGACGGTCACCACGGAGCCGTCGATCGGGCCGCCGTGGTGCGCCACGCACTGGGCCACGGTGTCGAAGACGGGCACGCCGTGGACCTCGCGGCCGGCGCGGCCGGGGGTCACCCCGCCCACGATCCGCGCCCCCGCGCCGTAGTCCAGGCACTCGCGGGTGAGGTTCACGGCCTCACGGCCCGTGATGCCCTGCACGATGAACGTCGTCCGGGCGTCGATGAGGATGCTCATGCGCCCACCGCCTCGACCGCGCGACGCGCCGCCTCGTGCAGGGAGACCGAACGGTCCGCGTAGGGGACTCCGTGGTGCTCGAGGATCTTGGTGCCCTCCTCCTCCCACGCCCCCGGGATGCGGAACATCGCGATCTTGTCGGCGGGGTCGTAACCGAGGTCGAGGCAGGCCTTGACCACCCCCCGGGCGACGATGTCGACGCGGGTGTTCGAGACGATGGACATCATCACGGCGATCTTCTCCACGCCTGGCTTCTGGAGCACGAGCTTGGCCAGGCCGCAGGCCTTGGCCACCGACGGGTTGCCGCCGATCTCGCAGTAGTTCGCCGGCCGCCCTCCGTGGGCGCGCACGGCGTCGAACAGGGTGAGCGACCCGCCGCCGGCGCCGATGACCAGGCCGAGGTCGCCGTCGAACTCGGTCACGTTGCCCGCCACCCCGCGGTGGTCCTGGGCGTCGACCTCCTCGCCGGCGAGCTCGAACGGGGTCGCCTCGCGAGCCTGGCGCGTCTCCTCGTCGCCCACCCCGAGGTCGCGCAGGAGGGCCGCCTGACGCGGGCGCGCCTCGTTCTCCATCTCCACGTGCGCGTCGAGGGCGACGAACGAGCCGTCCTCGAGTTCCCCGAGCGGGTTGATCTCGCAGAGGGTGAGGTCGTGCGCGGCGAACAGCGCGGCGAGCTTCGTGAGGATGGGGACGAGGCGGTTCAGCCGGGGCCCCGAGACCCCGGCGGCGGCGATGCACTCCTTCGCGGCGAACGGCTCCGGGGGCAGGACGGTCGAGAGGTGGCGGCGGCCGACATGGTCGGGGTGCTCGGCGGCGACCTCCTCGATGTCGATCCCACCCAGGTCGCTGTAGAGCAGCACCGGGCGCTTGCGCAGCCCGTCCCACACCACGCCCGCGTAGTGCTCCTGCTTCACGCTGGCGCGCGGGTCGACGAGCACGCCCCGCGGGCGCTGGCCGCCGATCTCGAGCTCGAGGACCTCGCCCGCGTGGCGAGCCGCCTCGTCGGGCGTGTCGGCGAACTGCACCCCTCCCGCCTTCATCCGCCCACCGCTGAGCACCTGGGACTTGATCACCACCGGGCCCCCGATCCGCTCGGCGATCGCCCGCGCCTCGTCCGGCGAACCGGCCACCCCGAAGTCCGTCACCGGGATCCCACCACGGCGCACGACCTCGCGCGCCTCGAACTCGAAGAGCCTCATCCTGTCGTCCTCAGTCCGGTGGCGATGCCCGCCACGGTGGCCAGGAGCGGCCCGTGGGCCGCCTCGTCGCCCGCGCGATGGCGGCGCAGGAGCTCGACCTGCAGCCCGGCGAGCACGTCGAGCCAGGGTGCCCGGCGAGCGACGAGCACGGGGTCGGGCCGCACGACGTCGTGCTGGCCGGCGATCGCGACGACGCGCTGGAGGGAGCGGTCGTGCTCCGCCACGATCCGCTCCCACGCCGCGAGCGCCGCGGGCTCGTCGACGAGAGCCAGGTACTGCTCCGCGACGTGCAGGGCCACGCCGCGCAGCGCCGTGGCCACCGTCGTCACCACGCTGGCGAAGAACGGCCAGGCCTGCCACATCTCGCGCTGGAGGTCGAGGTCACCCGCCTCGAGCCCCGAGCCGACGCCGTACCAGGCGGGGAGCGCCGCGCGGTTCTGGATCCAGGCGAACACCCAGGGGATCGCGCGGAGGTCGGCGATGGCCGCGCGCGGCGAGCGCGCCGAGGGGCGCGAGCCGATGTTGAGGCGGTCGAGCACGTCGATGGGGGTGGCGGTCCGGAACAGCGCCACGAAGCCCTCGTCCTCCACGAGCGAGCGATAGGCCGTGCGGGCGGCGAGCGAGACGCGCTCCATCTCCTCGACGAAGTGCGGCGGTGGCGCGTCGCCCTCGGCGATCGTCGGCCCGAGCACGGCGGCGACCGTCTCCTCCAGCGAGTGCTCGGCCAGTCGCACGTCGGCGTACTTCGTCGAGATCACCTCGCCCTGCTCGGTGACCTTCATCCGCCCGCGCACGGTGCCCGGCGGCTGCGCGGCGATCGCGCGGTGCGCGGGTGCGCCCCCCCGGGAGGTGCTTCCCCCGCGCCCGTGGAACAGGCTGAGGTCGATGCCCTGCTCCACGGCCTGGCGCAGGAGGGCCTCCTGGGCGTTGTACATGCCCCACTGCCCGCTGAGGTAGCCCGTGTCCTTGCCCGCATCGGAGTGCCCGAGCATGACCTCCTGCGCGTCGCCGCGGCCGCGGAGGTGCGTCCGGTAGGCCTCGCTGCCGTAGATCTGGGCCATCGTCTCCGTGGCTGTCAGCAGCGACTCTCGCTTCTCGAAGAGCGGGACGAGGCCGAGCGGCCCGTCCACGCCGCTGCGGCGAGCGAGCCACAGCGCGCAGAGCAGGTCGGACGGGGCCTCGGCGTTCGAGACGATGAAGGTGTCGATCGCTCGCGGGCCGTAGTCCCGGATCGCCTGCGCGACGGCGTCGAGGGCGAGCGCCTCGAGCGGCTCCGAGCCTCCGTCGCGCGGCGGCACGGGCTCGCGGCAGGCGCGGTCGAGCAGCGCGGCGCGCTGCGGCTCGTCCGTCGCGTCGGCGTAGCCGGGCAGGAGCGTCGCGCACGCCTCCTGCAGCGCGGGCGCGTTCGCCCGCACCTCCAGCGTGGCCAGGTGCAGGCCGAAGATGCGCACCTGCCAGAGCAGGCGCCGCAGGCGCCCCTGCGCCACGATGGGCGACGTGATGGCCTCCTGGACGGCCTCGAGGTCATCGAGGAGGGCGTCGGCGTCGGGGTAGCCCGGCTCGTCCGGATCCTCGCCGCGCGTCGCCGCCGCGGTGTTGTCGAGCCGAGCCGCGACGAACGCGAGCTTGCGCCGAAACGGCTCGTGGGCCTCGTGCGGGTAGCGCTCGCTCAGGGCGGCGGCGGCGCGGGGCAGCTCGCGCTCGTCGCGCGCGAGCGTCGCACGCAGGCGCTTCCCGGTGGGCCGGCCCCGCTCCGGCTGCGAGAAGTCCTGGCGCAGCGCGTGGACGCGCTCGCGCAGGAGGGCCAGCGCGGACAGGCGGTGCGAGCGCAGGGCGTGGAGGATCGTCTCCGGCCCGACGTTCGGGTTGCCGTCCATGTCACCTCCCGCCCAGCTGCCGAAGCGAAGCGGCGCGCGGCCGTCGCGCAGGTCGGCCAGGCCCAGCCGCTCGCACTCCACGGCCAGCTCGGCGGCGGCGTCGAACAGCACGGTCTCCAGGAAGAACCGGATCCGGCGGACCTCGTCGGCCACCCTCGGCCGCAGCGCGCGCACCTCGTTCGTCGTGTACCAGAGGGCGAGCGCCTCGCGGATCTCCTCCTCCTGACGGCGGCGTTCCGGAGGCCCCAGCCGCTCGTCGCCCAGCGCGTCGAGCGCCCCGGCGACCCGCCGGTGCTTGCTCAGCACGGAGCGCCGGGCGATGTCCGTCGGGTGCGCGGTGAGCACGAGGCGGATGTCGAGCGGTGGCCGCTGCGGCATCGCGCGGGCGCGCGCGGCGAGCTCGGGGAGGGCGCCCGCGCCCCCCTGGCGGCGGGCCTGCAGCTGCGCGACCTCGTCGGCCACGTTCGCCAGGGCGAGTTCCAGCGTGCACGCCCGGACCAGCGGCAGCGTCTCGCGGCTCTCCAGCGCGCCGATCAGGGCGGCCAGCGCGTTGTCCGGGCGCGTGGCGGCGGCACGCAACTCATCGAGGCACTCGAGCTTCTCCTCCCCGGCCTGGTCGAGGAGCACCTCGCGCAGCAGGTGCCGGGCGGACTCCGCCTCTCGGCGGGCGTCGGGAATCGAGGGTGCGGCGACGGACACGGCGAGCTCCAGCTACTCCGTACCGGCGCCCTGCAGGGGGCGCGACTCGGCCGGCGGCTGCTGCTCGCGCTCCTCGATCTGGTCGAGCTTGGCCAGGAGCGTCTCGGCCATGCGGATCGACGCGGCGTCGATGAGCCGACCGTCGAGGGACACCGCGCCCTGTCCCTTCTCGGCGGCCTCGCGCATCGCGTCCATGATCCGTCGGGTGCGGCTGATGAGCCGGTCGCTCGGGGTGAACACCTGGTTGGCCAGCTCGACCTGGGAGGGGTGGATGGCCCACTTGCCCTCGTAGCCGAGCATCGCGGCTCGGCGAGCGGCGGCGAGGTAGCCCTCCGGATCGGTGAAGTCGCCGTAGGGGCCGTCGATCGGACGCAGGCCGTGGGCTCGGCAGGTCACCGCGATGCGGGCCAGGGGGTAGTGCCACTGGTCGCCCCAGTGGCGCTCGCGCGCGCCGCCGTCGTCGTCGGACGCATCGGTGAGGACGGAGTAGCGCTCGTCCACCCCGCCGATCGACGTGGTGTGGCTGCCGATCGACGCGGCGTAGTCCGCCACCCCGAACACCATCGCCTCCATCCGGTCCGGCGCCGCGGTGGCGATCTCGTCGACGTTGACCATCCCGATCGCCGTCTCGATGAGCACGGCGATTCCGATCCGGCGATCGATCCCGCACGCCTCCTCGATCTGGGTCAGCAGCGTGGCGACGAGGTGGACGTCGCCCGCCCCGCTGGCCTTGGGGATGAGGATCGTGTCGACCTTGTTGCCCACGGCCTCGATGACGTCGACCACGTCGCGGTAGCAGAAGTGGGTGTCGAGCCCGTTGATGCGCAGGGAGACCGAGGAGGCCGACCAGTCGAGCTCCCGCAGCGCCTCGATGACGTTGATGCGCGCGCGCTCCTTGTCGGCGGGCGCCACGGCGTCCTCGAGATCGAGCATCACGATGTCGGCGCCGAGCGTCGGCGCGCGCTCGAGCATGCGCACGTTCGAGCCCGGGACGGCGAGCTCGCTGCGGTGCAGGCGCTGGCGGGTGCTGGTCATCGCTGCATTGAACCGGGTCGCGCGCCATCGGCCAAGCGCAGTTCGAAGAACTCTCAGACGACCATCGAGCGCGCTCTATGATCGCGGCGTCGCCCCCGGCGGGTGTCCGGCCTGGCCCGCTACGCGGCGCGGGAGAGCACGATCCGCGCCGCGGGCGAGGTCACGAACGCGACGAACTCCTCGGCCGCCTCGCTGGCCGGCCCGGCCGCCGGCCGGACCACGAACCAGGCGCGCCGGGGCAGCCCGCCGCGCGGGCGGATCGTCGCGAGCCGGCCGAGCTCGAGCTCCAGCTCGACCGCCACGCGGGAGAGCAGCGCCACCCCGAGCCCGATCCGGGCGGCCTGCTTCATCGCCCCGTTCGAGCCGAGGGTGAGCAGCTCGGGCCGCAGGCCGGCCGCGGCCAGGTACTCCTCGGCCAGCCGACGTGTGCCGGACCCCGGCTCGCGCACGAGCCACCGGCGCCCCGTGAGCTCGTCCGGGCTGATCCCCGACCGGCGCGCGAGCGGGTCGCTGCGGGCGCAGGCCAGGACGAACTCGTTGTCGGCGAACGCCTGCGCGTCCAGGCGCCCGTCGTGGGGCACCCGCCCCGCGATCGCCACGTCGGCCTCGCGGTCGGCGATGCGGCGGAACACCTCGTCGCGGTTGCCCACGTGCAGGCTGATCTCGAGCTC
The DNA here is from genome assembly GCA_030773615.1 of Actinomycetota bacterium. Taxonomy (GTDB): domain Bacteria; phylum Actinomycetota; class Thermoleophilia; order Solirubrobacterales; family Solirubrobacteraceae; genus JALYMR01. The sequence goes on along the minus strand of JALYMR010000237.1, from coordinate 2,718 downwards.
CGGGCGGTGCTCGCGGAACGCCTGAACGAGCTGAGGCACGAGGTGCTCGCCCGCGGTGGTGACCGCGCTGATCCGGAGGGTCGCCCGTTCGGTCTCGGCGGCTTCCCGGGCCGCCCGGGCGCCCTGCGCGAGCAGGCCGAGCACATCCGCCGCGTAGGGGGCGAAGGCGTCGCCGGCCGCGGTCGGTCGCAACGTGCGCCCCGCCCGCTCGGTGAGCTCTGCGCCCACCTCGCGCTCCAGCGCGGCGATCGCCGCCGACACGGACGGCTGGGTCACCACGAGCTCCTCCGCGGCGGCGGTCACCGACCCGCGCCGCACCACGGCGAGGAACGCCTGGAGCTGGTTGAGCGTGACCGCCATCAGACGTGCAGCGCGGAGTCAGCCCCCGTCGGCCGCGCCCGGGGAACGCGCGGGACGGGCGCCCCCGTGGTGAGCTCCGCGCGCGCGTGGACGAGGTGGAACAGCAGGACGACCTGGACGAGGGCGAGTGACGGGGAGCGGCGCAGGTCGGTGCCCACGGCGTACTCCCCGAGCCGGCGGACGCGCAGGTGGCTCGCAAAGGTCATGCACCCCCAGATCGCCTCCTCGAGCTCGGCCGCCTGCTCGATGGGGATGTCGCCGGGGATGCGCAGGAGCACGCCGCGCTCGCCGCGCACGGTCTCCACCACGGACGACAGGTCGGGGTGCTCGAGGGTGTCGCGCAGGAGGACCTCGGCGTGCAGGCCCTCGCGGAAGCTCACCACGATGTCGGCGTGCTCGCCCTGGGGGCGCAGCCAGCGCTCGGCGTCCGTCTCGCGGCGGTCGAGCTCGCGCAGCACCTCGTCGGTGGTGTAGCCCCGATGCGTGCAGTCGCGCTTGACCTTCCAGGCCCGCCGCAGCTCCTCCGCGGGCGCCAGGAAGACCTTGACGTGCTGGGCGCTGCGCAGCGTCTCGGAGTGGAAGCCGAGCAGCCCCTCCACGAGCAGGAAGCTCGCGGGCCGCAGGTACTCCGGCGCGCGCAGCGTGCCGTCCCGGTGGTCGTAGACCGGCTTGAGCACCGGCTCGCCGCGGCGCAGGTGCAGCACGTGCTGGGTGAGGATGTCGAGGTGGTTCGCGGCGGGGTCGAGCGGGGTGATCCCGAGCTGCGCCCGCCGGCGCCGGTCGAGGCGGTGGTAGTCGTCCGTGCTCAGCCGCGCGACGTCCTCCTCGCCCAGGACGCGCAGCAGCCCGCGGGTGAGCGTGGTCTTGCCCGCGCCCGAATCGCCGACGACCCCGAGGATGACCACGCGAGCCACGGGCCGAACCCTACCTCCGGGCCGGTGCGCTTGGCCATCGCTCCCCCGCGCCCGCCGCGGTGTGGGAGCCTTGGGGGGCAGGCGCGCTGCCCCGGGCGACGCCGGTCGCTGACCTCGGGCCCCAGATCGGCGAGGAGGACGTGACGGTGGAGACGGTCGGGTTCACGCGGATGGCGGACGGCAGCAGGGAGGACTACGAGCTGCTGGCTCGCCTCGAGCAGCAGCACAACCAGACGCTCCCCGATCGGCTCCTGCGCGCGCTCGAGCAGCTCAGGGACTCGTTCGCCGGCTACCAGGTGACCCGCTACGAGCACTGGCTGCAGTCGGCGACCCGCGCCGCACGCGCCGCGGAGTACGTCGCCGCCGTGCTGCTGCACGACATCGGCGACGAACTCGCCCCGCACACCCACGGCCAGATGGTCGCCGCGATCCTGGAGCCGTTCGTCTCCGAGGAGATCTGCTGGATCGTCCGCCATCACGGGTGTTCCGGTCCTACTTCTACGCCCATCACCTCGGCGATGACCACGACGCGCGCGACCGGTTCGCCGGCCACCCCCACTTCGACGCGTGCGTGCGCTTCTGCGAGCGCTACGACCAGAACTGCTTCGACCCGGCCTACGACTCGCTCCCCGTCGACGCGTTCGCGCCGATCGTGCGGCGGGTCTTCTCCGAGCCCCGCTACCTGCGTCCGCTCTGACGTCCGAGCGTCAGAGTTGCCTCGTCCCCTCGCCCCTGCCGCGCAGGAAGTCGGCGGCGGGCATGGGCCTTCCGCCCGCGGGCTGGACCTCGAGGAGCTCGAGGCCACCGAGGAGGAGCCGGCCCCCGCGGGCCTCGAGCCCGTCCGGCCGGTCGTCGACGACGGCGGCGCGCAGGACGCCCAGGAAGCTCCCGTCGGCCAGGCGCACGCGGGCCCCGATGTGCGGGTGCAGGGCGCGCACGACGCGCTCGTTGACCACCGGCGGCCGCGCCGGAGCGAGCGTGCGCTCCTCGGGGGCGATGCGCTCCGCGTAGGTCACCCCCTCCTCGGGCTGCGCCCGCCAGGGCGGCCGCTCGTCCAGGGCGCGCCCGAGCAGCCGGCCGCCGAGGTCCTCCAGCCGCGGCGACAGCGACCCGAACGTGTCGTCGGCGGCGACGGCCTCGGGCTCGGCGAGGCAGACGGGCCCGTCGTCCAACCCCTCCGTGAGACGCATGATGGAGACGCCGGTGCGCTCGTCGCCGACCATGATCGCCCGCTCGATCGGCGCCGCCCCGCGCCAGCGGGGCAAGAGCGAGGGGTGCACGTTGACGATCTCGTGAGCGGCGAGCAGCCTCTCGCGCAGAAGGGCGCCGAAGGCGCAGAGGACGAGCAAGTCCGGCTGCCCGGCGGCGATGCGCGCCCGGGCGTCGGGCGCGTTGACGTCCTCGGGCTGGTCGAGCGGCAGGCCGAGCTCGCGGGCCGCGAGCG
>JALYMR010000236.1 GCA_030773615.1 Actinomycetota bacterium | reverse complement strand
CTTCAACCGCCTCGGCGACCCGCCGACGCAATACCTCGCCCTGCACCCCCTCACGCCCTGGGCGGAGCTCCTGCGGTTCGAGGGCCGCACCTCGGAGGACGAGGCCGACGAGCTGCGAGCGCCCCTCTGGGCGCTGCGCGTGACGCCCGACCCGGACCGCATCGTCGAGCTGCCTTCGACAACGCCCACGACTTCGGGCTCGCGCCCGAGGACCTGGTCGGCGACGACTGGGCGCCCTGCCAGGCGCTCGCGGCCAGCCTGCGCGCGCGGCCCCACGGGCCCCACGGTCTCACCGCCCCGAGCGCCGCGCTGCCCGGCACCCGCAACCTCGTGCTGTTCGGCGCCCGCGTGGCATCGCCCTACGAGGCCACGCCGGTCGACGTCGTCGACGTGCCCGCCGCGCTTGTGGCGGTGGGCGGGCGCGCCCCGTACGGGCTGGTCGGCGCGGTGCATCACCGAGGCTCCGGCACCCCGCACGCGGGGCTGGATGCGTGGCAGCGCGGCGAGCCGCTGCGTCTCGCGCCGGTGGCCACTCAGCCGGTGGTCGTCTAGGCACGACAGCGACCGCCGGGACGTCCCAGGCCCATCTGGCCGTTCGCCGCCCCGCTCGCCAGCCACAGTCGAAGGGCCTGCGGTGGCCCCGCGCTGCGGCCGCGTTCCCGCCGCCGAGGGATCGGCCCTAAAGCCAGAGCAGCGCGTAGGCGCACAGGCCGGTCATCGCCCAGGCGGCGATCGGAACGCCCTGCAGCAGCACGTGCAGCGCGACATCCTCGGCGAGGAGCGCCGGGGTGAGCGCCGGGAGGCGATGAGCGAGGGCGAGCGTTCGTGGCGGAGCACGGTGTCCGGCCACCCGAGCGCGGTATCGGGCTGGGTTTCGGGCGCAGGCGGCGGGCGTGCCGCGGGTCCGTGCTGTCGCGGGTGTCGGGCTGCGGAGCCCCGGGGTCCCTCGGCGTTGGTGCCCCCACCTCTCCCCGGGATTCGCTCCGGTTGGTCGGGCGGCACTGAGGTGAAGGCTCGGCCGCGAGGGCCGGGCGGGACTGGGCGGCGGCCGGGAGGGTGGGCTCGCACGAGGCGGCGACGAGCGTGACTCACCGCCACGTGGCGGGATCCCGCGCGTACCCCAGCTCCTCGGCGAGGCGAAGGGTCCGCTCGTCGCCGACGGCGGCCGCGAGCTCGGCTGCGCGGGCCTGCCAGCGTCGCGGACGCGGAGGCGCGGTGGCCATCACGGGCGCCACACCGCGGACGACGACGGGCACGAGCTCGTCCTCGGGGATGCCCAGCCACCGCGCCAGCCCCCGCGCGGCGACCTCGCGCTCGGACGCCGTCCCGGCGAGCTCCTCGTAGCGCACCACGTACCGCTCCAGGCCGTGCTCGCTGACCGCGCCCAACGCGGCTTGGTGAGTCGAGCGCCACTGAAGGGCGCACACCTCGGCGAGCGGAGCGTCAACCACTGACTCCCACTCTGGCGGCACGTCGTACTTCCACCAGCTGCGCGCCCACGGCTGGTCCGCGCGGTCGCTGTAGCCCCCGATCTTCAGGGTGCGCGGGACGCGGCAGTTGAAGAAGCCGTGGTGGTGCCAGCCATCGACGAGACCGTTGATCGAGGCCGCGGGGTTGCGTACGAGGTGCAGCACCCGCACGCTGGCGGCCGGAAACATCCCGGCGAGGAACGCGACCCGGTACGCGTTGCGCGGGGTCGCGAGCACGAGCGGCCGCTCGCCCAGCTCGGCGTCGGTCGCGAGGCGCCAGGGACGGGGGAGAACGAACGGCGGCATCTCCACGAGCGGCTCGCCGGGCGGGCCGGCGACGGGCACTGCCCCGGGCGCGTGGCCGGGCCGGTCGTAGCGCCGGGCGTCCACGCGGGCATCCCGGGCGCGAGCGCGGGCGAGGACGCGGGCGGCGATCGCTTCGGTTGGGCCCGGCAGCGCCTCGCGCACCCAGCCCTCCACCTCCTCAGGGTCCGTCGCCGCCCCCGGCCACTGCGCGCACAAGCGCCATGCCCACTCGCAGCTGAAGGCGGCGATCTGCGCCTCGTCGAGCGGCGCGCTGGCGAGGCCGCCCACGGCGCGGGCGAGCTCGGCAGCGACGACCGCGGCGGGGTCGGTCGCGCCGAGCTGGGCGATGACCACGTAGGGGTTGCTCTCCGCGGGCAGCGCGAGCAGCGACGGGCAGCGGCGCAGGAGCTCGCCGAACAGGGTGCATCCACCGCGCCCGCTCGACACCACCACGACGACGTCCCGGACCCGCGACAGGTCGACGGCGCAGCGCCGCTCACGCAGAGCGGCGAACCGCCGGGCGAGCGCAGGGTCGGCCGGCGGGTGCGGGACCTGCTCGTCGTAGGGGGCGAGGGAGCCGACCTCTCGTCGCTACCCGGTGACCTCGCCGGGGACGCGGCCCGCCACGTCAGCGCCTTCATGACTGCGATCCCCCCGAGGTCAACCCTCGTCCTCACAACCGCCACGCACGACGACGCCGGCGGGCACCCAGGGGTCGAGGGCGCACGGTGATGCGTGGGACTGGGATGTGTGATTCGGGTGCGGCGTGGCGGGAACACGGCGCGCGTGACCTCGCGTCGCGTCCAGCGTCCCGCAGGGAGAACCTCATGCCGCTGTTCATCGACGTTCACACCATCGACGGCGAGGTGGTCACAGAGACCTCGCGGCGGCGCACCCGCGAGAGCCTGCCTGAGGCGGAGGGCGGGCACGCGGGCGAGGACGAGGCCTCTGGAACGCCGAAAAGGCGGGAAGGGTCTTCTGGCTCGTCGAAGCAGCGAGTGCCGAGGCCGCGCAGGCGGTGCACCGCCGGACGCATGGCCCGGTGATCAGCGAGATCTACGAGGTGAAGCCAGACGCACCGTGGTTCTGGATCTAGCTGCCAGGCGGCCGACCTGACGCCTGCTCGAGCACATCCCGTCGAGCGCGCGCTGACGATGCAGGTCGGCGCATTCGTCGAGATGCGAAGGGCCGACGCACAGCTGGTGCAGCCCGAGCGGGGTTCGGACGCGGAAGGCCCCGCGCGCAGGCGGCCGAGCCCTCCGAGCCCGGCCCGGACGCAGAGCGTCGCAACGACGAAGGGGGTGACTTCAGCGACGCAGCCGCCGACCCTACGCTGCGGCGGGCAGTGCCACGAGCGCGCTGCCACCGCCCCTGCAATCGGAGGCGTGATCACCGCGAGCGCGACGATCGGCAGCAGCAGCCTCCGCGAAGACGCGAGAAGCGAGCAACGAGGTCCGTGGCCGACGAGTACCCGCCGCGGCGGGGCGAGGCCGCGCTCGACTCCTCCGGCCGGCGGAGCGGGCGGCGGGCGGACGAGACCCGACGTCCGCGACCGGCGATGAGAGCGCGATGAGCGAGCGCCGGGCGGTGCGGTCCCGGTCAGCCGTCGAGGGCCAGCGCGACGAGCGCAAGCACCGCGTAGGCGGTCAGGGCCACCCCGAACATCCGCAGGCCCGGCCCGGCCCCCAGCGGGCGACCGGCGGTCATCCGCTCCTCGTAGCGCTGCCAGCGCGACCACGCCCCGACCGCCATGGCCGCCCGGCCGACCAGGAGCGGCACGGCGACGACCCACCGCACGAGCTCGTGCTGGAAGTCGAGCGCCTTGGCGGCGGCGATCCCCCCGGCGATCAGTCCGAGGGCGGTGCGCATCCAGGCGAGGAACGTGCGCTCGTTGGCCAGGGAGAAGCGCGCGTCGATCGGGGGCCGGGCGGGCACCGCCTCACCCGCGCGCTCGGGATCGGATGTCATGGCTGGGGATCATGCCTGCTGCGGGCCGGCGCCGAAGGGGCGGCGCGTGAACCTCGCGCGACGCGACCTCACCGGCCGCTCGATCTCGGCCGTGACCGCTCGGCCTGCTCGCGCACGGGTCCTGGAGGTGAAGAGCGTGGTGTCAGCGGCGGCCGAACTACGGTTCGCGCACGAGCACGTACGAGCAGGTCCCGGTCGCGGCGCTGCCCGAAGCCGTGGTTGGCGCGCTGCGCGACGTGCTGCGCGCGCGGCCTGACCGAGTACGCCGTCGTCGACCATGGTCACGACATGGCCGCCGCGGGCGCTCCGGGTTTCCGGGCGTAGACGCTCGTGTTCGGCAACCCGGCGGCTGGGGCGAAGCTGCTCGCCCGCGAGCTCGCGGCGGCGGTCGACATCCCCCTGCGCCTCGCCGTGGTCGCGACCGAGCCCGAGCGCACCGCGATCGTCCGGTAGTGGGTCAGTTTGACCCACTACCGATCGTCCTGCGGGACACGCGCACCCTCGTCGGCGCCGAGCACCCGGACCTCGCCGACGCGTTCACCGCGGTCCTGCGCGCCGCCGCCGGGCAGGCGCGCGGCGCGGCCCAGGCGCACCCGGACGCGACGGTCGCCGGGGCCGCACCCTCCGGTTGCGGATCGCCGGGTGCGAGCGCCGCGCTTTCGCGGCACTCGTCACCGCGCTGCGCCGGGCGCCGAGCTCGTCGTCGCGCCACAAAGCGCTGAAGACCGTGCGCCACCTA
>JALYMR010000235.1 GCA_030773615.1 Actinomycetota bacterium | reverse complement strand
GGCGGGGACGAGGGGTGAGGCGGGTTCCCTGGGTCGACGGCGCGTGCGTCCTGGTGAGAGCCGCGGCGCTCGACGACACCGGCCTGCTGGCCGAGCGCTACTTCCACTATCAGCAGCCCGGGCTCCTGGCGCGCGACGCGTCACACACGTACTCGACCGCCGGGCAGGGACCAGGAGGGCACGACGGGGCCGTGCAGCGCCCCGCCCGTGGCGTAGTCGCGCCGGCGTGCGGCCAGGAACGCGTCCGGCGCCTCCCCCAGCGCCCGAGGCTGAAGTCGCGGATCGCCCTGAGCTGCGCCACGGCGAGGGGACCACCCTCGGGTCTGCGTGCGTCCACGAACCATCTGTCTGAGGTGGCTGCTGAGCGCGCGGGCGAGGATCTTGCGCGGCGCGGTGGCGTGCAGGAAGCCGAGCCGATTGCGCACGCGGTAGTACTCCGCCAGCAGCCCGGGCTCCTGGCGCGCGACGCGTCACACACGCACTCGACCGCCATCCCGCCTTCTGCAACCGGACGCCCAGTTCGACGTCGTCGTAGTAGTGGAAGTAGCGCTCGGCCAGCAGGCCGGTGTCGTCGAGCGCCGCGGCTCTCACCAGGACGCACGCGCGTCGACCCAGGGAACCCGCCTCACCCTCGTCCCCGCCATGCGTGCAGGGCTCGTACATTCCCGTGTGCGGGTTCTGCCAGGTCCTCGGCAGCAATTCCCCGCCCACCGAGAAGACGCTGCCCGGCCGGCTCAAGAAGCCCAGCAGGGGAGCGACCGCCCCGCGGCGCGCCTCGGCCTCAAGCCGGCTCACGAGGTGCTCGAGGACGTCGCGCTCGAGCAGCGTCTCGTGCGTGAGCAGGAGGACGGCGTCAACGCCCCGAGCGCGCATCTCACGCAACCCCGCGTTGAAGTTGGCGATGGCGCCGCGGTTGTGCGGCGCCACAAGGACCTCCACGCCAGGCCTCGCGCTGCGGAGCGCCTCGACCGAGCTGTCAGCCGAGCAGTGGTCGACAACCAGGACGTGGTCGGGCAGCCGCGTCTGGTCGAACAGCCCGTCGAGCGTGCGTTCGACCTCTGGCCAGAACCTGAAGGGCACGAGGACGACGCCGACGACCACCGGCTCCCCGGACCGTCCCTCGGTTGGCGCAACACCCGCCAGCGACGTGCTTCTCAGCCAGCGCACCGTCGCTGTCCTCGGCCGCGGCTCGCGCCCGTTCGTCTCCCATGGCAACGCGGCCTACCCGCGGATGCCGGCACCCGTCGCCTCGACCACGCCGCGGCTTCGGCACGCCCACTCGCTGTTGGCCGCATGCGGCAAGGGGTAGGCATCCGTAGTGCCCGAGCAGCGAAGCCCGTCCGGCGGCGCGTACGATGTCCGCCGCGGGGAACGGGCGGAGAGCGTGCGGCGCGCGTTCGCCGAGTTCGTCACCCTCCCGCTCATCCTGATCGGCGTCATCCTGGTGCTCGGCGGCGCCGGGACGTACGCCCTCGACAAGCTGCAGCCGGCGAGCCTGCGCGGTCTGCACGACTTCCTCGAGCGGCACTACTGGCCCTCGGCGGACACGACGGGGCAGATCCTCCAGACGATCTCCCAGACCGTCATCACGGTGACCTCGATCACCTTCTCGCTGCTGCTCGTCACCGTGCAGCAGACCTCCACGTCGCTGTCCAGCCAGGTCTTCGACCAGTTCCTGCGCCGCAGGAGCAACCAGGTGTGCTTCGGCTTCTTCGTCGGGCTCGGCGTGCTCTCGCTGTGGACCGCGGCGTCGGTGAACCCGAGGTTCAACCCCGTGTTCGGCGCGACGCTGATCCTCGTCTGCGGGATGGCCGCCGTCGGGCTGCTCCTGTTCCTGCTCTACACGACCATCAACCAGATGCGTCCCACCGTCGTGCTGGAGGCGATCCACGACCATGTCGTGGAGACGCGCGTCCGGTTGCTTCGCGACGTGGTCCAGCGCACGAGGCGTGAGGTGGGGTGCCACGATCTTCCGGCGCACGCGGTCCACAGCGAGCAGACGGGGTTCGTGCACGGGATCGACCTCGACCGTGTCGCCAGCGCCCTGCGTGAGGCTGGGGGTGGCGAGGTCGTCCTCGAAGCCGAGATCGGCTCCTTCGTCGCCTACGGCGACCGCCTCGCCCTGCTCCACCTGACCCAGGCCGAGTCGGCCCCGGCGCTCGCGCAGGCGGTCCGTCGTGCCGTCCGGCTCGAGCGACAACGGACGATCGGCGACCACGACGCGGTGTTCGGCGTCCAGCAGATTGCCACGATCGGCTGGACCTCGATCTCGAGCGCGAACCAGAACCCCGCGTCCGGGGCGCTCGCGATCGTCAACTTGCGCGACATCCTGGCCCGCGTCAGCGTGGAACCGGAGCGACCGGCGGACGAGGCTCCGCTGCCGATCGTGTATCCCGACACGTTCCCCGAGGCCTTGGTCGCGGCGTTCGAGTCGTTCGCGGTCGCCGCCGGCGAGGCGCACCAGCACCAGACGATGGCCGAGATCCTCGACGCGATGACGGCCTCGCTCGAGCGCCTGCCCGACACCTGGAAGGTGCGCTGTGTCGAGGTCCTCGTCCGCACCCTGCCGATCGCGACCAGCATGACGCCGACCGGCGAGCTCCAGAGGGCGCTCGAGCGCGTGTCCGACGCACTCGACCGGGCGGGCGAGGAGGACGCCGCCGAGGCGGTGCGTCGTGCTCACGCGGAGTCGGTCGGGCGCATTCCAGGCCCGGAGGGCGCGCGGGCGGTCGGGGCGCGCGGCGACGGCGCCAGCGCCGTTCCGCACTAGCCGCAGGACCCGCGAGCCGACCGAGACGCCCCTGCTGTCGTACCACGCTGGCCCTCCCCCGCTTCGGCGCCCTCGACGCCTTCGTCGCCAGTCGCCCCCTCGAGGCGCTCGAGGTACCCCGGCGGCCGGACCACGGCGGCGGCCGGGGGCACTGCCGCGGTTTGCTGGCGCCGTGGATGGGGCATCGACGCTGCGGTGCACGAGTGGCTCGAGCACACGAGCGAGCTCGAGCTCCTCGTGCGGGCGGACAGCGCGGAGGGGGTTGTGGCGGACGCGACTGCCGCGCTCGCCGAGGTGCTCGGCGAGCCGGAGGGCCCGCCGGTCGCGCAGCGGCTCGCCGTCGTGGCCGGCGACCCCGCCGGCCTGCTCGCCGCCTGGCTCGAAGAGGTCGTCTTCCTGGCCGAGCACGAGGGGCTCGTGCCGGAGCGCGCGCAGGGCCTCGAGCTCGCGGCCGACGAGCTGCACGGCGAGGTGGTGGCGCGACCCGGGCGACCCGCGCACCTCGTCAAGGCGGTCACCTACCACCGGCTCGCGCTCGAGCAGGACAAGCGGGGCTGGTGGGGGCGGGTGGTGCTCGATGTCTGAGCTGCGTCGAGTCGACGACGTCCTCTGGGAGATCCCTGCCTCCGCCCGGGCGGACATGCGCGTCCCGGCCCGGGTGTTCGCCGACGCCGAGCTCGTGGAGGCCGTGCGCGCCGACACCTCGCTCGAGCAGCTGTGCAACGTCGCGACGCTGCCCGGGATCGTCGAGGCCGCCCTGGCCATGCCCGACGTCCACCAGGGCTACGGCTTCCCCGTCGGCGGGGTCGCCGCCACGGAGCCCCCGGACGGCGTCGTCTCGCCCGGCGGCGTGGGCTATGACATCAACTGCGGGGTGCGCCTGCTGGCGCTGCCCGCCACCGCCGACGACCTCGGCGCGGCCCGGCGCGAGGCGCTCGTGCACGAGCTGTCGCGGACGGTCCCCGCGGGGGCCGGGCGGGGCGGCTCGCTCGATTTGCGCGGCGCGTCGCTCGACGACGTGCTCGCCGAGGGGGCGGGCGCGCTCGTGCGGCGCGGCCTCGGCGCCGCGGACGACCTCGAGCGCACCGAGT
>JALYMR010000234.1 GCA_030773615.1 Actinomycetota bacterium | reverse complement strand
GCCCCTGCGCGCGACCCGCGCGCTCCCCGCACCGGGGCTCGCCGCGCGGGTCGGGCACGCCGTCGGGCGTCCGTCGACCCTCGTCGTCGGCGTCCTCGTGGCGTGTACCCTGCCCCTCGCGCTCCTGCGCCGGCGGGCCGTCCGCCGCCGGGCGTCGGCGCGGCGACGATGATCATCACCGTCACCCTCAACGCCGCGATCGACAAGTCGCTGTCCGTGCCGCGCTTCCGGCTCGGGCGCCGCCACCGGACGGTTGAGCAGGCAACGCTCCCCGGGGGCAAGGGCGTGAACGTCGCGCGCACACTCAAGACGCTCGGGCTGCCCGTGATCGCCACAGGCTTCGCGGGCGGACCCACGGGCACCCGCATCGTCGAGCAGCTCACCCAGGAGTCCATCCTGAGCGACTTCGTGCGCATCCGCGAGGCGTCGCGCACGAACACCGCGATCGTCGACCCGACCACCGGCGAGCAGACGGAGGTCAACGAGCGCGGCCCGGCGGTCGACGAGCGCGAGGTCGAGCTCTTCCGCGACAAGCTCGTGTACCTCGCCCGGGGCGCGGCCATGGTCGTGTTCGCCGGCTCGCTGCCCCACGGGGTGGACGCCGACCTCTACTGCCACCTCATCAAGGAGCTGCGGCGCACGGGGGTGACGACGATCGTCGACACGGACGGCGAGCCCCTGCGCGCGGCGGTGCGCGCCGAGCCGGACGTCATCTCGCCCAACGTCCTCGAGGCCGAGGAGCTCGTGGGCCACGAGTTCAACGACGAGGACGACATGGCGAGCGCGGTGCGCGAGCTGCGCGGGATGGGGGCGGCGGAGGCGATCATGACCGTCGACGACGGCTGCTTCGCCTCGCTCGTGCACGACGGCGAGGCCGCGCTCCTGCGGGTGCGCATCGAGCCCCGCGAGCCCGTCTCCACCGTGGGCGCCGGCGACGCGTTCCTGGCGGGGTACGTCGCGGCGCGCTACGAGGACCGCCCACCGCAGGAGCGGCTGCGCTTCGGGGTGGCCTGCGGGGCGGAGTCCACCCAGCGCCTGGGCGCCGGGCTCGTGGACCCCGCGAAGGTCGAGCGGCTCGTGGGCGAGGTGGAGGTCACGCGCCTCGAGAGCCCCGCCGAGGTGCCCTAGCGCCGGGCGCGTGCGCGCCCGGCACGGCTAGCCTGGGGGCTCGTCCCGTCCGCCCCCACGCCTAGGATCGCCCCATGGAGATTGAGATCGGCCGCGGGAAGAAGGCCCGCCGCGCCTTCGGCTTCGACGACATCGCGATCGTCCCTTCCCGGCGCACACGGGATCCCGACGAGGTGGACATCTCCTGGAAGCTCGGGGACTACCGCTTCGAGCTGCCGCTGCTGGCCTCCGCCATGGACGGGGTCGTGTCGCCCACGACGGCGGGGATCGTGGGCCGTCTGGGCGGCCTCGCCGTGCTCAACCTCGAGGGGATCTGGACCCGCTACGAGGACGCCGACGCCGAGCTCGCCCGCATCGCGCGGCTGCCCAGGGAGCGCGCGACGCGCGCGATGCAGGAGATCTACCGCGAGCCGATCAAGGCGGAGCTCATCGAGCGGCGCATCCGCGAGATCAAGGCCGAGGGCGTCGTCGTCGCCGCCTCGCTCACCCCGCAGCGCGTGCGCCGCTACTACGAGGCGGCGCTCGAGGCCGGGCTCGACGTGCTCGTCATCCAGGGCACCGTCGTCTCCGCCGAGCACGTCTCGGAGCGCTCCGAGCCGCTGAACCTCAAGGCGTTCACCCGCACCGTGGGCGTGCCCGTCGTCGTCGGCGGCTGCGCCTCCTACAGCACGGGACTGCACCTCATGCGCACGGGCGCCGCGGCGGTGCTTGTGGGCGTGGGCCCGGGCGAGGCGTGCACGACGCGCGGCGTGCTGGGCATCGGCGTGCCCCAGGCCACCGCGATCGCCGACGTGGCCGCCGCCCGCTCGCAGCACATGCTCGAGACGGGCGAGTACGTGAAGGTGATCGCTGACGGGGGCATGCGCCGGGGCGGCGACGTCTCGAAGGCGATCGCCTGCGGGGCCGACGCGGTGATGATCGGCTCCCCGCTGGCCCGCGCCCACGAGGCGCCCGGCCACGGCTTCCACTGGGGCATGGCGACGTTCCACCCCACGCTGCCCCGCGGCGCCCGGGTGCAGACGGTCCAGAACGGCACGCTCGAGGAGATCATCACGGGCCCGGCCCGGGAGAACGACGGCACGTTCAACCTCATGGGCGCCCTGCGGACCTCCATGGCCACGTGCGGCTACAAGGACATCGCCGAGTTCAACCGCGCGGAGCTCCTGATCGCCCCCTCGCTGCAGACGGAGGGCAAGGCGCTCCAGACCGCCCAGGGCATCGGCATGTACGCGCGGGGCGACGGCGCCGCCGCGCCTGCGTCCGAGGACGGCGAGGGCTCGGCGCCGACGGACGGGCGCGAGGCGGAGGAGCCCGCGCTGGTCGGGGCGTGAGCCAGCTCGACCTCGCCACCCCCGGCACGGAGGTCGTCTCCGAGGAGACGACGGAGGTCACCGCGCCGGCGGCGGTCGACGAGGTCGTCGTGCTGGACTTCGGGGGGCAGTACTCGCAGCTCATCGCCCGCCGCGTGCGCGAGGCGGGGGTGTTCAGCGAGCTGCTCCCCCACCACGTCGGCGCCGAGGAGGTGCGCCGCCGGGCGCCGAAGGGGCTCATCCTCTCCGGCGGGCCGGCGTCGGTCTACGCCGACGGCGCCCCGCCGCTTGATCCCGAGCTGCTCGCGCTCGGGATCCCCGTGCTCGGCATCTGCTATGGGATGCAGCTGCTGGCCCGCGCCCTCGGCGGGCGGGTCGAGGGAGCCGAGGTCGGCGAGTTCGGGCGCTCGCAGCTCACGGTGCGCGAGCCCGGCCGGCTGCTCGCGGGGCTGCCCGCCGAGCAGGCGTGCTGGATGTCGCACCGCGACACGGTGTACGCCGCGCCCCCGGGCTTCACCGCCCTGGCGGCGTCCACCGGGTCGCCCGTGGCCGCCTTCGAGTCGGCCGAGCGTTCCGTGTACGGCATCCAGTTCCACCCCGAGGTCGGCCACACCCCCTTCGGCCAGGAGATCCTCGCGCGCTTCCTGCGCGACGCCTGCGGATGCGACATGGCGTGGTCGCCGAGCTCGGTCATCGAGGATCAGCTCGCGCGCATCCGTGCGCAGGTGGGCTCCGAGCGGGTGATCTGCGGCCTGAGCGGCGGCGTCGACTCGTCCGTCGCGGCGCTGCTCGTGCACCGGGCCATCGGCGACCAGCTCACCTGCGTGTTCGTCGACCACGGGCTCATGCGCAAGGACGAGGGCGACCAGGTCATCGCCGCCTTCCGGGAGCGCTTCGGCGTGCCCCTCGTCGCGGTGGACGCCGAGGAGCGCTTCCTGGGCCGGCTGCGCGGGGTGAGCGAGCCCGAGCAGAAGCGCAAGGCGATCGGGGCGGAGTTCATCCGCGTGTTCGAGGAGGAGGCTCGCGCGCTGGGTGACGCGCGCTTCCTCGTGCAGGGGACGCTGTACTCCGACGTCATCGAGTCCGGCGGGGGGACGGGCGCGGCGACGATCAAGTCGCACCACAACGTGGGCGGCCTGCCCGACGACCTGCGCTTCCAGCTCGTCGAGCCGCTGCGCACCCTGTTCAAGGACGAGGTCCGCGCGGTCGGCGCCGAGCTCGGGCTGCCCGAGCGCCTCGTCTGGCGCCAGCCCTTCCCCGGCCCGGGCCTGGCCATCCGCGTCGTGGGCGGCGAGGCCACGAAGGAGCGGCTCGACCTCCTGCGCGAGGCCGACGCCATCCTCCAGGACGAGATCCGCGGCGCCGGGCTCTACCGCGAGCTGTGGCAGTCGTTCTGCGTCCTGCCCGATGTGCGGACGGTGGGCGTGCAGGGCGACGAGCGGACCTACGGGAGCGTCGTCGTCCTCCGCGCGGTGACCTCCGACGACGCGATGACCGCCGACTGGGCCCGGCTTCCCTACGACCTGCTCGAGCGCATCTCCTCGCGGATGATCAACGAGCTGCGGGAGGTCAACCGCGTCGTGCTCGACATCACGAGCAAGCCGCCCGGCACGATCGAGTGGGAGTAGGCCCCGGGCGGGCCTCGAGCTGACGACGCGGCCGGCCCGGCGCGCGATGATGGGCGCGTGCAACCGCGGCCGCGGGCAGCGAGGGGGTGGAGCCGTGGGGTGCCGGTGCGAGACCGCGGGCCCGGGGAGTCCTACCGGCCCGAGGACGTCCCGCCGTCGGTCCATGCCGCGCACCAGCCCGCCATCGCCACCCTGGTTCTCGATCACCTCGCCCTCGTCGCGCTCGACGTCACCGCAGGTCGCGCGGCGGAGCTGCGCGCCCTGCTCACCGCGGTCCCGCGGCACGACCCCGAGAGCGCGCAGGCCGAGGCGCTGCTCGACCGCCTGCGCGCCCAGCCGCCCGGCGGCCTGGAACCGGGTCGCCGAGGTGCGGGTGGGCGGCGCCACCGCCTTCCTCGAGGACTTCTCGGACCAGGTCGAGGGCTCCATGTGGAAGATCCTGCTCTTCGTCGCGGTCCTGAGCTACGTCGTCCTGTTCGTGCTCCTGCGCTCCGTCGTCCTCCCGCTGAAGGCCGTGGCCATGAACCTGCTCTCCGTCGCGGCGCCTACGGCGTCCTCGTCGTCGTCTTCCAGTGGGGCTGGCTCGACGGCCTGCTCGGCTTCCGGTCGCTCGGCTACATCCAGATGATGACGCCCCCGCTCCTGCTCGCCATCGTGTTCGGCCTGTCCATGGACTACGAGGTGTTCCTGCTCTCGCGCATCCGCGAGCGCCACCGGGCGACGGGGAGCACCCGCCGGGCGGTCGCCGAGGGCCTGGCGGCGAGCGCGCGGACGATCTCCAGCGCTGCGCTCGTCATGGTCGCCGTGTTCGCGATCTTCGCGGGCACGGGCGTACCGGCCATCAAGGAGATCGGCGTGGGGCTGGCGGTGGCGATCGCGATCGATGCGACGCTCGTGCGCCTCGTCCTCGTCCCGGCCGCCACGGCGCTGCTGGGACGGTGGAACTGGGGGCTGCCGCGCCCGCTCGCGCGGCGCTGCCGCCGGTCGAGCTCGAGGGCGGGACCGGCACGCCGGCGAACGCCTAGTACCATCCCTCGCTGCTCCATGAGGACCTACGTCGCGACACCCACCGAGCGCGAGCGCAACTGGCTGCTCGTGGACGCCAACGGGCAGACGCTCGGTCGCCTGGCGACCCAGATTGCCGACGCGCTGCGGGGCAAGCGCAAGCCGGAGTACACGCCGCACATCGACACGGGCGACTTCGTCGTGGTCGTGAACGCCGAGAAGATCTCCGTGACGGGCTCGAAGCGCACGGAGAAGCTCTACCACCGTCACTCGGGCTACCCGGGCGGCCTGAAGACGCGCACCCTGACCGAGATGCTCGAGCGCCGGCCCGAGGAGGTCATCCGCCTCGCGGTCAAGGGGATGCTGCCCCGCAACCGCCTGGGCCGCAAGCAGCTGACGAAGCTCAAGGTCTACGCCGGGGCCGACCACCCGCACGTCGCCCAGAAGCCGCGAGCCATGGAGATCCACACCCGGTGACCGAGCAGGACCCGAGCGAGCGCGACCAGCAGAACGGGGCCGGGGAGCTCGCCGAGCGCGGCCCGGCCGCGCAGGCCGGCGCGAGCAGCGAGCCCGAGACCCCGCCGGCGCCCTCCGCCGAGAGCGCGGACGACCTTGAGATCATCGCGAGCGACCCCGGGGTCGGCCCGGACGACGACGACGTCGCCGAGGCCCCCCGCGCGCGTCCGGAGATCCCCGGCGCGGACCTCGAGGTCGACATCGTGGAGGAGGGGGCCGACCCCCTCGCCCTACGCGACGGCGAGGACGAGGAGGGCCGGGAGGCGTCCGACGAGGACGGCGCGCTCGAGCATCCCATCGCGGTGGCCGCCATCGACCTCGCCGCCGGCGCGCGCTACCGCGCGACGGGCAAGCGCAAGACGGCGGTGGCACGGGTGATCCTGCGCCCGGGGACCGGCGTCTTCCAGATCAACGGCAAGGTCCTCGACACCTACTTCCCCCGGCCGACCCTCCAGCGCAACATCCGCCAGCCGCTCGAGACGGTGGGCCTCGAGGAGCGCATGGACGTCGTCGCCCGCCTGCACGGCGGGGGCGTGTCGGCGCAGGCCGGCGCGCTGCGCCACGGCATCTCGCGGGCCCTGCTCGAGGCCGACCCGAACCTCCGCGGCGAGCTCAAGCGCCGCGGCTTCCTCACGCGCGACGCCCGCGCGAAGGAGCGCAAGAAGGCCGGGCTCAAGAAGGCGCGCAAGCGCCCGCAGTTCTCCAAGCGGTAGGTGGCCCGCCGCCTCTTCGGCACGGACGGCGTGCGCGGCGTCGCCGGCGAGCTCCTGACGCCGGAGCTCGCCGTCGCCCTCGGCCGGGCCGCGGTCGAGCAGGCGGGTGCCCGGCGGGTGCTCCTCGTCCGCGACCCGCGCGAGTCCGGGCCGATGCTCGAGGCCGCCCTGGCGGCCGGCGCCGCCGCCGCGGGCGCCGAGGTGCTCCTCGGCGGCGTGCTCCCGACGCCCGCCGCGCCCCTGCTCCTGCGCCGCCACGGCGTCGACCTGGCGGCGGTCATCAGCGCCTCGCACAACCCCTTCCGCGACAACGGCATCAAGTTCTTCGCGGCGGACGGCTTCAAGCTCTCGGACGACGACGAGCTCGCCGTGGAGCGCCGGATGGAGGCCCGGGGCGCCGCGCCCGACGCCATGGGGGCCGTCCAGCCCCTCGAGGGGGGCCGCGAGGACTACCTGGCCGCGCTGGGCGAGCGCTTCGCCTCGCTCGACCTCACGGGCCGCCGCGTGCTGCTCGACTGCGCGAACGGGGCCACGAGCCCCGTCGCGCCGGAGGCCTTCCGGCGCCTCGGGGCCCAGGTCGAGGTGCTGGCCGACGCGCCCGACGGCCGCAACATCAACGAGGGCTGCGGCTCGACCCACGTCGGGCTGCTCGCGGAGGCGATGGCCCACGGCGGGCACGACGTGGGCTTCGCGTTCGACGGCGACGGCGACCGCGTGCTCGCCGTGGACCGCAGGGGAGCCGTCGTCGACGGCGACGAGCTCGTCGCCCTCGCGGCGCGCCACCTGCGGTCCGCCGACCGGCTGCCGGGCGACGGCGTCGTCGTCACCGTCATGACGAACTTCGGCTTCCACGCCGCCATGCGGGCCCTCGGGGTGCAGGTCGCGGTGACCCAGGTCGGCGACCGCTACGTGCTCGAGGAGCTGCGCCGTCGGGGCTGGGCCCTCGGGGGCGAGCAGTCCGGCCACGTCATCGACCTCGCCTTCAACCGCTCGGGCGACGGCCTGGCCACCGCCCTGCTCACGCTCGAGGCGCTCGCCGGGAGCGACCTCGCCGAGCGCGACGCGATGGAGAAGCTTCCCCAGCGGCTGGTCGGCGTGCGGGTGGCCGACCGCGAGGCGACGATGGCGGACCCGAGGGTGACGGAGGCGATCGACCGCGAGGGGGCCGCGCTCGAGGGACGCGGCCGCGTGCTCGTGCGCCCGAGCGGCACGGAGCCGCTCGTGCGCGTCATGGTCGAGGCGCCCGCGGCGCAGGAGGCGGACGCGGTCTGCGCCCGCCTCGTGACCGTCGTGCAGGAGGCGGCGGGAACGGGGTCCTGACCCGTCCCGGACCCGGCGCCTGGACGAATGTCCGCGCCCGCGGAGAGGAGGCGCGTTGGTACTCTCGAACCTAGAGGAGGGGGCCGCGAGCGCGGCCCCGTGCGGTTCTAGGGAAGGGACGGCAGCATGTGCGGCATCGTCGGCTACGTAGGGACGCGAGCGGCCACCGAGCTGCTCCTCGCCGGCCTCCAGAAGCTCGAGTACCGGGGCTACGACTCCGCCGGCGTCTCCGTGGTCGGCGATGACGGCCAGGTGGACTCGGTGCGGGCGGTGGGCAACCTCGCCAACCTGCGCGGGGCGCTCGCCGCGGTTGTCCCGGACCCCGACGGCGGCGTGGCCACGCTGGCGCCCCCGGCCACCGCGGGAATCGGCCACACCCGCTGGGCCACCCACGGCCGCGTCAACGAGGCCAACGCCCATCCGCACTTCGACACGGACGAGCGCGTGCACGTCGTCGTCAACGGCATCGTCGAGAACTACCTGGCGCTGAAGGAGCGCCTGCTCGCGGAGGGCGCGGTCTTCACCTCCCAGACCGACGCCGAGGTCATCGCGCACCTCGTCGCGCGCCACTACGAGGGCGATCTCGTCGCCGCCGTCCGCGGCGCCTACGCCGAGCTCGAGGGGCACTTCGCGTTCGTCGCCCTGACCGCCGACGAGCCCGACGTCCTCGTCGGCGCCCGCCGGGAGTGCCCGCTCGTGGTCGGGCGCGGCGACGGCGAGCAGTTCGTCGCCTCGGCCATCCCCGCCTTCCTGGCCCAGACGCGGCACGTGCAGATCGTCGAGAACGAGGAGATCGTGGTCGTGCGGCGCGAGGGCGTGGAGCTGCTCACGCCCGACGGGCAGCCCATCGAGCGCGCGGTGACCGAGGTCGACTGGGACGAGGAGACCGCGGAGAAGGGCGGCTTCGAGACCTTCATGCTCAAGGAGATCCACGAGCAGGGCGACGCGCTGGCCGACACCATCGTCGACCGCACCGCCCGGCACGACGGGGTCGACCTCCACCACGAGACGGACTTCGACGAGGCCCTGCTGCACGGGGTGGAGCGCGTCGTCATCCTCGCCTGCGGCACCTCCTACCACGCGGGCGTCGTGGGGCGCTACGTCTTGGAGGAGTGGGCCCGGCTGCCGGTCGAGACCGACATCGCCTCTGAGTACCGCTACCGCAATCCCATCCTCGGTCCCGGCGACCTCGTCGTCGGGATCACCCAATCCGGCGAGACGGCGGACACGCTGGCCGCCATGCGCCTGGCCCGGGCGCGCGGCGCCCGGGTGATCGCCATCACGAACGCCATGGGCTCCCAGGCCACCCGCGAGGCCGACGGCGTCCTCTACACGCGCGCCGGCCTCGAGATCGGGGTCGCGGCCACGAAGACGTTCGTCTGCCAGGTCGCGGTCGTGCAGCTGCTCGCCCTGCGGCTCGCGGAGCTGCGAGGCACGCTGTCGCCCGAGCGCCGCGCCGCGCTCGTCGCCGACCTGCGCGCGATCCCCGGCGCCATCGACGGGCTGCTGCGTGACCTGGGCGAGAGCGTCGAGCGGATCGCTGGCCGGCACGCCCGCGACTCGTTCTTCCTCTACCTCGGGCGCCACGTGGGGCTGCCCATCGCCCTCGAGGGCGCGCTCAAGCTCAAGGAGATCTCCTACATCGCGACGGACGCCTACGCCGCGGGGGAGATGAAGCACGGCCCGATCGCCCTGCTCGACGAGCGCACCCCGGTGATCACGGTGGCCACGGATTCCCCCGTGCTCGACAAGGTCGTGTCGAACATGCAGGAGGTGCGTGCCCGCGGCGCCCACGTCATCGCGGTGGCCACGGAGGGCAACGTGAGCATCGGGGAGCATGCGGAGGAGGTGCTCCGCATCCCCCGCACGGACCCGCTGCTCCAGCCCATCCTGGCCGTGCTGCCGCTCCAGCTCCTGGCCTACGCCATCGCCCGCCACCGGGGCCTGAACGTCGACCAGCCGCGCAACCTGGCCAAGACGGTGACCGTGGAGTGAGCCCCGACGCCGCGACCGCGGACCCGCTGCCCCCCCGCGAGTGGCGGTAGGGCTCGACCTCCTCGAGATCGATCGCCTCGAGCGGGCGCTGGCCCGGCGTCCGACCCTCGAGGCCCGGCTCTTCACCGTCGGCGAGCGCGCGTACGCCGCGGGGCGGGCGCGGCCGGGGCAGCATCTCGCGGCGCGCTTCTGCGCGAAGGAGGCGGTGGCCAAGGCGCTGCGCCTCGAGGCGTGGAGCCACCACGACATCGAGGTGGTGGGCGAGGGGGCGGGCATCGGCATCGCGCTGCACGGGCCGCTCGCCGGCCTGGCCGTGCGCGTCGACGTGTCGCTCACCCACTCGCGGGGCATGGCCGGCGCGGTGGCGGTGATCGGGTGACGCTGCCGGGCTGGCTCGAGCCGCTGCCCGACGCCGAGGCCATGCGGGCCACGGACCGCTGGGCGACCGAGGAGCGCGGGATCCCTTCCCTCGAGCTCATGGAGCGCGCCGGCGCCGGCCTGGCCCGGGCGGTGCGCGAGCTGGCCGGCGACGGCCCGGTGGTCGTCGTCTGCGGGACGGGCAACAACGGCGGGGACGGCCTCGTCGCCGCGCGTCACCTCGCGGGCGAGGGGCGTGAGCTCCGCGTCCTGCTCGTCGCCGAGCCCGAGGGCCTGCGCGGGGACGCCGCCGCGAACCTCGAGCGGCTGGGCCTTCCCGCCCTGCCGTTCCGCGCCGACG
>JALYMR010000233.1 GCA_030773615.1 Actinomycetota bacterium | reverse complement strand
CCACGCTCCTGCTCACCACCACCGGCCGGCGCTCCGGGGCCTCGCGCACGACGCCGCTCATCTACGGCCGCCACGGCGACGCGTACGTCGTCGTGGCCTCGAAGGGCGGGGCGGACGAGCCGCCGGGCTGGTACGCGAACCTCCTGGAGCACCCGGAGGTGGAGGTCCAGGTGCTCACCGACCGCTTCCGCGCGCGCGCCCGCACGGCCTCCGCCGAGGAGAAGCCCGAGCTGTGGCGCCAGATGGTCGGGCACTGGCCCCACTACGAGGACTACCAGCGGCACACGAGCCGCGAGATCCCGGTCGTCGTGCTCGAGCGCGTCGGGCCGTAGTCCGCCCCGTGAACCGCGGGACGGCTACGGATGACGCGCCCCCGGGGCTACGGTCGCCACCACGTCAACCGCGCGAGAGGAGGCGCACATGTCGGTGCTTACGCGACGCCCCGGCGGGTTCGGCGAGTTCGCCGAGCTGCGGGAGCGGTTGGACCGCATCTTCGAGGACATGTTCGACCGCGAGCCGGGGACGCGGCGCCCGGCCCTCGACGTCGTCCGGGAGGACGACGGGCTGGTCCTGCAGGTCGAGGTGCCGGGGATGGGCGCCGACGAGGTCAGCGTCGAGGTGCAGGACGGGGTCCTCACGATCCGCGGCCGGCACGAGGACCGGACGGAGGAGCAGGACGGCGGCTCGTCAGGCGCGAGCGCCGGGTCGGGGCGTTCGCCCGGTCGGTCCCGCTGCCGCCCGGCGTCGACGCCGAAGCGATCACGGCGACGTGCGAGCACGGGGTGCTCGAGGTCCGGCTTCCGGAGTCGAGGAGGAGCGAGCCGAGGGCAATCGAGGTCCAGGCCAAGGGCTAGTCTGGCGCCGTCGCAGGCCGCGCCGCGACGACCTCGTCGAGCAGCGCGAGCATGGCGTCCGCCGCGGGGCTGCGGAAGTCGCCCGTGTGCGTCGCCGCGGTGATGTGGCGCACGACGGGCACCGCGAGTGGCCGGGCGACGACCCCGTGGGGCGGCCGGCGGAGGGCGAGCTCGGGGACGAGGGCGACGCCGACCGCGGCGGCGACGAGCTCCTGGACGGCGGCGTAGTCGTCGCTCTCGAAGGCCACCCGGGGCCGGAAGCCCGCGCGCCGGCAGGCCCAGAGCAGCAGGCGCCGGGCCTCCGAGCCCGCCGCGGCGTCGACCCAGACCTCGTCGGCGAGGTCGGTCAGGGCGACAGCCTCGGACGCCGCGAGCGGATGCGTCCGCGGAAGCACGACGCGCAGGGGGTCGTCGAGGAGGTGGTGCACCTCGAGGCCGTCGGCGTCGCCGTCGACGCCCTCGGCGGTGATGGCGAGGTCGAGCTCGCCGGCGCGCAGCAGGGCGAGGGCGTCGTCCGGGTTGGCCTGGGCGAGCGTGAGCTCGACCTCGGGGAAGCGCTCGCGGAACGCGGCCACCGCGGCGGGCAGCAGCGTCGCGCCCGCGGTGGCGAACGAGGCCAGGCGCAGCCGCCCTCCCCGCAGCCCGGCGATGGCGTCGAGCGAGGCCTGGGCCACGCTGAGGCGGGTGAGGATCGCGCGCGCGTGGTCGACGAGCTCGTGGCCGGCGAGGGTGAGGCGCGTGCCGCGCGGGCCGCGGTGCACGAGCCGCGTCCCCGCCTCGCGCTCGAGCGTCGCGAGCTGCTGGGAGACCGCGGAGGGGGTGTAGGAGAGCGAGGCGGCGGCCGCGGTCACCGTGCCCGCGTCGGCGACGGCGCAGAGCACCTGGAGGCGGCGCACGTCGAGCATGAAGCGCAGCTTAAGCCCCACCTGCAGGAGATCTCGTCGCCGTACAGGCTCGCGGGTGGGAGGCTGCACGCGGCGATGAAGATCACCGCGATCACCACCGAGCGGCTCAGGCTCCCCCTGGATCCGCCCT
This sequence comes from Actinomycetota bacterium, assembly GCA_030773615.1. Taxonomy (GTDB): domain Bacteria; phylum Actinomycetota; class Thermoleophilia; order Solirubrobacterales; family Solirubrobacteraceae; genus JALYMR01. The sequence continues at coordinate 1,157 of JALYMR010000233.1, read as the reverse complement.
TCCCCGCCGCGTGGGACCCCGTCCCGCGCGAGGCGGTCGCGGCCACCCTCGTGCGGGTGCACACCGACGAGGGCCTCACCGGGGTCGCCAGCGGCGACACGATGGACGGGTTCGAGCCGTTCGCCCACCTGTTCGTCGGGGAGGACCCCCTGCGGCTCGCCCGTCACGCGCGCACGCTCGAGACGATGAGCTTCCACGCCGGCCGCTTCTGGCCGGTGGAGGCGGCGCTGTGGGACCTCGCCGGCCAGGCGCTCGGCGTCCCCGTCGCCCGCCTGCTCGGCGGGCCCGGCGACCGCGTGCCCGCGTACGCCTCGTGCGGCGTCCTCCTCGGCCCCGCCGAGCGCGCGGAGGCCGCCCTCGCGCTGCGCGAGCACGGCTTCCGGGCGCTCAAGCTGCGCATCGCGCGCGAGCGCATCGAGGAGGGGATCGCCGTCGTCGCCGCCGTGCGCGAGGCGGTGGGCGACACGATGGACGTCCTGGTCGACCTCAACCAGGGGTGGCGGATGGCCGGGGACATCGCCCCCGCGCTCGCCCCCTCGGCCGCGCGGCGGGTCGTCGAGCGCCTGGGCGAGCTCGGCGTGCGATGGGTCGAGGAGCCCCTGCCCGGCCACGAGCTCGCCGGGCTGCGGACGCTGCGCGAGCAGACCGGGATGGCCATCGCCGGCGGCGAGATGGCCCGGAGCTTCGACGATCTCCTTCGCGCGCTCGAGGCCGAGGCCCTCGACGTGCTGCAGCCCGACGTCGTGCTCGCCCTGGGGATCTCGCGCGCGCGGACGCTCGCGGAGCTCGCGCTTCACCGCAACCGGGCCTTCACCCCGCACACGTGGACGAACGGGATCGGCCTGCTGGCCAACCTCCACGTCGTCTGCGGCGTGGGCGGCGGCCCCTACCTCGAGTTCCCCCTCGACCCGCCGGCGTGGACCGTCGAGCGCCGCGACTTCATGCTCGCCGAGCCCGTGCGCACCGACCGCGGGGGCTGCCTGCGGGTGCCCGACCTCCCCGGGCTGGGGGTCGTCCTCGACGAGGAGGCGATCGCGCACCACCGGGTGGCCCGGACGGGGGCGCCCGCGTGAGCGCTCGCACGGCCGTTGAGTGGGTCGAGGCCGCCGCGCGCGTGCGCCCCCACGGCGACGCGTTCGTCGACGGCGCCTTCGTCC
>JALYMR010000232.1 GCA_030773615.1 Actinomycetota bacterium | reverse complement strand
GCGCCGACCGCCGCCACCGCGGCGTCGAGCGCCCGCCAGTCGGGGCGCCGCTGCGCGTCGACGGCCAGGGGCGGCACGACGAGGGCCAGGTCGGGGCCCTCGGCCAGCGCGGCGGTCGTGTCCTCCTGGGCGCGCAGCCGCCCGGCGGCGAGCGCGGGGCCGAGCGCCTCCTCGAGCCCGGGCTCGCCGGGGAACGGCGAGCGCCCCTCGTTGACCGCGGCGACCACCCGCGGGTCGATGTCGCAGCCCACGACGTCGTGGCCGGCCCGGGCGAGCTGGGCGGCCAGCGGCAGGCCGACCTTGCCCAGCGCGACGACGACCGCCCTCATCGCGCCCCCGCGGGCGCCGCGGCGAGGCGGACCGCGTCGCCCTCGGCCGCGCTGGCCAGGACCGCCTCGGCGCAGCGCACGACCTCGAGGCCCTCCTCGAGGGTGACGACGGGCGCGTCCTCGTCGCCGGCGAGCAGGTCGCAGAAGGCCTCGAGCTCGACGAGCAGGGGCTCCCGGCGGCTGAGCGCGAAGCGGGTGGCGTCGCCCTCGCTGACCCCGCGCAGGGCCTGCGCGGTCGTCCACTCGGAGGTCACGCTGCCGTTGCGGAACAGGGTGAGGTCGGCGCTCAGGGTGTCGGCCACGAGCATCCCGCGGTCGCCGAGCACCCGGCTCTGGCGGCGCTTCGTCGGGCTCAGCCAGTCCACGGTGCAGGTGAAGGGCACCTCGCTGGCCAGGCGGCCCACGACGAGCACGAGGTCCTCGTGCTCGCGGCCCATGCGATGCGCGGTCTGGGCGCTCACCGTGGCCACCGGGCTCGAGGCGAGCCAGCGCACGATGTCCAGGTCGTGGGTGGCGAGGTCCTTGACCACGCCGACGTCGCGGATGCGGTCGGGGAAGGGCCCGACGCGCTCCGTGGCCACGAGCACGACCTCGCCGACCTCCTCGATGCGCTCGCGCAGGGCGAGCAGCGCGGGGTTGAAGCGCTCGACGTGGCCGACGGCGGCATGCACGCCGGCGGCGCGCACCGCCGCGATGAGCTCCTCGGCCTCGCTCACGCTGGCGGCGAGCGGCTTCTCCACGAGCACGTGCACCCCGGCTTCGGCCAGGCGCCGGACCGCGGGGAGGTGCGCCTCCGTGGGCAGGGCCACGACGGCGAAGTCGGGTCGCCCCGCGGCCAGCAGCCCGTCGACGTCGGGGTGCAGCAGGCACGCGTCGTGCAGCGCGCCGAAGCGGTCGCCGCCCGGGTCGACGGCGCCGGCGAACACCACGCGCGGGGAGGTCTGCAGGAGCCGCGCGTGATGGCGGCCGATCATGCCGAGGCCGAGCACCGCGCCCCGCGGCGCCCCGGCTGCCCGCAGGGTCCTCACCGGGCTAGGGTACCGGCGGCGATGACGGTAACCCCTGCGCCCACCGCGTGAGCAGCGCCCCCGGCCTCGTCCTCGCCCCCACGGCCCGAATGGGCCGCGACGTGACCTTCGGGGCCAACGTCGTCGTGCACGACGACGTCGTCATCGGCGACCGCTGCCTCATCCAGGACGGCGTCGTGCTCGGCAAGGCCCCGGCGCTGGCCGCCCGGTCGAGCGCGCCGCGGGGCGAGCTCGCGCCCCTCGAGCTGGGGCCGGAGGTGACGGTCGGCGCCCAGGCCGTCGTGTTCGCCGGGGCCCGCGTGGAGGCGGGGGCGATCATCGGCGACCAGGCCTACGTGCGCGAGCGAACCCGGGTGGGGGCGCAGACGGTCGTCGGGCGGGGCTGCGGCATCGACAACGACGTGGTCCTCGGGGAGCGCGTGCGCCTGCAGACGCAGGTCTACATCGCCGCGTGGTCGACCGTCGAGGACGACGTGTTCGTCGGACCGTGCGCGATGACCACGAACGACGACACGATGGCCCGCCACGCGGCGGACGCCCCGCTGCGCGGCGCGCTGCTGCGACGCGCGTGCCGGGTGGGCGGCGGGGCCGTCCTGCTGCCCGGCGTGCAGGTCGGCGAGGAGGCTTTCGTGGCCGCGGGCGCGGTGGTGACCCGTGACGTCCCCGCCCGCAAGGTGGTGTGGGGCGTGCCCGCCCGCGTCGTTCGCGACGTGCCCGAGGAGGATCTCCTGGAGCGCTGGGAGTGACGCCCCGGCGCCCGGCGCGGCGTCCCCGCCGTCGGGGGCGCGCGGGCCGGCACCGCAC
>JALYMR010000231.1 GCA_030773615.1 Actinomycetota bacterium | reverse complement strand
AGGCCCGCGCCCGCGAGGACCGCCGCCGCGAGCGCGAGCCCGAGGCGGCCCCGCACGATCGCCGGGGCGGCGAGGGCGACGGCCACGACCGCCGGAGCGGCCACGAGCGGGCCGAGCAGCAGGCCGGCCACGAGACCCGCGAGCAGGACGTGTCGCGGGTACACGCGGGCGAGCGCCCGGCCGCTCACGGGGCGACGAGCGGCTTGAGGGCCTCGAGGCGCTTCTCGCCGATGCCCGGCACCTCCCCGAGCTCGTCCACGCTGCGGAAGCCCCCGTGCTCGTCGCGGTACGCGAGGATCCTCCGCGCGATCGCGGGTCCCACCCCGTCGAGCCCGTCGAGCTCCTCCTCGGTGGCAGTGCTCAGGCTCACGGCCGCCGGGGTCGCGCCGGGCGCCGCTCCGACGACGGGCACGACGACCTGACGGCCGTCCTCGACCCGGGCCGCGAGGTTCACCCCGGTGAGGTCGGCGCCCCGCGAGGCGCCACCGGCGCGGCGCACCGCGTCGTCGACCCGGGCGCCGGCCCGCAGGCGGTAGACGCCGGGGCGCCGGACGGCACCGGCGACGTGCACGGTCAGGCGAGCGCCGTCGGCCTCCGCGGGCGCAGGCGCACCGTCACTCCCCGGCGGCGGCCCCGGGGTGAACGCGACGGTCGGCTCCGCCCGCGACGGGCGACCGTCCGCGAGGAGCTCGCGCGCGCCGAGCGCGGCCACCACGGCGAGCAGCGCGGCGGTGAACGCGAGGCGGCGGCGCTCGAGGACGGGCACGCGCCGGAAGCTAGGTGCGACCGCGTGACGAGGGACGCGCGGTCTGTGCCGAGGCTCAGCTGAGGACGACGCGGATCGCGCTCTGGGCGTCGGCGACCGGCTCGACTCCGGGAAGCTCCCACGTGTGGACGCCCACCACCCGCCGCCCCAGCCGCAGCGCGAGCGCGATCTCCGAGAGCGTGCCGAGCCCGCCGCCCACCGCGACGAGCACGTCGGCGGCACGCACCACGAGCCCGTTGCGCAGCTCGCCGAGGCCGGTCGGCACCGCCACGGACACCCACGGGTTCGCCTCGCTCCGATCGTCGCCGGGCAGCAGCCCCAGCGTCGTCCCCCCCGCTTGCCGCGCGCCTCGCGAGGCCGCGGCCATGACCCCCCCGAGTCCGCCGGTGACCACGACGGCGCCCCGCGCGGCGAGCGCCTCCCCGACCTCCTCGGCCGTCGCCTCCTGCTTCGCGCTCGCGTCGCCGGGACCCACCACGGCGACGTAGGGCGGCACGGATCAGCCGCGGACGACGATGTTCACGAGCTTGCCGGGCACGACGACCTCCTTGACCACCTCGCGCCCGTCGACGTGGCTGCGCGCGTTCGGCGCCGCGTGGGCGAGCTCGCGCAGCTCCTGCTCCGACGCGCTCGACGGGGCCTCGAGGCGGTCGCGCACGCGGCCGTTGACCTGCACGACGAGCTCGAAGGTGTCCCGCTCGAGGTAGTCGGGGTCGGCCGCCGGCCACGGCTCCTCCCACACCCGCCGTCCCGTGAGGCGCTCGAAGGCGTCGCTCGCCGCGTGGGGCGCGAACGGGAAGAGCAGCGACGCCGCCGTGGTCAGCGCGAAGCGCACGCTCCCGGGCTCGGCGTCGCCGCGCTTGGCCGGGGTGCACTCGTTGAGCAGCTCCATCACCGCGGCGATCGCGGTGTTGAACGCGAAGCGGGCCACCATGTCGCCCGTCACCTTCTCGATCGCCCAGTTCGCCTTGCGCAGGAGGCGCAGGTCGTCCGCGGCGGGCTTCTCGGGAAGCGGGTGGTCCGGGAGCTCGTCCGCCGCCTCCGCGCACGTGCGCCACAGGCGACCCAGGAAGCGGTGCATGCCCTCGGCGCCCTCGTCGGACCACTCCGCGTCCTGCTCGGGGGGGCCGATGAAGTTGACGTAGCAGCGGGCGGTGTCCGCGCCGAAGCGCTCGACGATGGTCGCCGGGGAGACGACGTTGCCCTTCGACTTGGACATCTTCGCGCCGTCGCGGGTGATCATGCCCTGGGTGAACAGCCGGGCGAAGGGCTCCTCGACGTCGAGGTGTCCGAGGTCGGTGAGGGCCTTGCAGAAGAAGCGCGAGTAGAGCAGGTGCAGGATCGCGTGCTCGACCCCGCCGATGTACTGGTCGACGGGCATCCACGCCTGCGTCGCCCGAGGGTCCCAGGGAGCGTCCTCGTTGCGAGCGTCGCAGTAGCGGATGTAGTACCAGGAGGAGTCCACGAACGTGTCCATCGTGTCCGTCTCGCGCCGCGCCTGGCCCCCGCACACGGGACACGTCGTCCGCACCCAGTCCTCCGCCGCGGCCAGCGGCGACCGCCCGCGTGGCGCGTAGTCGGCGACCTCGGGCAGCCGGACGGGAAGCTCGTCGTCGGGCACCGGCACGAGGCCGTCGCGCGGGCAGTGCACGACGGGGATCGGACAGCCCCAGTAGCGCTGACGGCTGAGCAGCCAGTCGCGCAGGCGGTAGCTCACGGTCGCCCGGCCGGTGCCCTCGCGGTCGAGCCAGCGGGTGATCTTGCCCAGCGCGTCGCGGTTGTGCAGCCCGTCGAAGTCGGGGTGCGAGTGCACGATCGGCCCGTCGCCGGCGTACGGCAGCTCCTCCCCCCCACCGACCACCCGCTTGACGGGGAGGCGGTGGACCTGCGCGAAGGCGAAGTCGCGCTCGTCGTGGGCGGGCACGGCCATGATGGCCCCGGTGCCGTACTCCATGAGCACGTAGTCGGCGACCCACATCGGGATCTGCTCGCCGTTGACCGGGTTCGTCACCGTACGCCCCAGCGGCACCCCCGTCTTCTCCCGGTCCGCCGCGCCGCGCTCCTCGCCGCCCTCGGCGACGGCGTGGTTCACGTACTCGCGCACCGCTGCCTCGTGCTCCGTGCCCTCGGCGAGGCGCAGCACGTCGGGGTGCTCGGGGGCCATGACGAAGAACGTCGCGCCGAACAGCGTGTCGGGCCGGGTGGTGAAGACGGGGTACTCCACGCCGAGCTCCTCGCAGCGGAAGGTGACCTCGGCGCCCTCGCTGCGCCCGATCCAGTTGCGCTGCATGGTCTTCACGTGCTCGGGCCACTCGATCCTGTCGAGGTCGTCGAGCAGGCGGTCGGCGTAGTCCGTGATGCGGAAGAACCACTGCTCGAGCTGGCGGACCTCCACGGCGGCGCCGCAGCGCTCGCAGTGGCCGTCGACGACCTGCTCGTTGGCCAGGACGGTCTGGTCGTTGGGGCACCAGTTGACCGCCGCCTGCTTGCGGTAGGCGAGGCCGGCCTCGAAGAGGCGCAGGAAGATCCACTGCGTCCAGCGGTAGTAGTCGGGCTCGTGCGTGGCGAACTCGCGAGTCCAGTCGATGGACACGCCCCACTGGCGGAGCTGGTGCTGGAAGGCCGCGATGGCCTGCTCGGTGGACTCGCGCGGCGCCTGCCCCGTGCGGATCGCGTGGTTCTCGGCGGGCAGGCCGAACGAGTCGTAGCCCATGGGGTGCAGCACCCGCCGGCCCGTGCGGCGATGGAAATGCGCGACGGCGTCGCCGACGGAGTAGATCTTGAGGTGACCGATGTGGGGCTCGCCGCTCGGGTACGGGAGCATCTCCAGCACGTAGGACTTGGGCCGGCTGGCGTCGACGTCGTTGCCGACCTCCCAGGTGCGCTCCTGCGCCCACACGCGCTGCCAGTGGGGCTCGATCTCCTTCGGGTCGTAGCGCTGCTCCGCCATCGTGGCGCTGGAGGATAGGGTGAGGTCGGAAGGGGGTCCTGGCCGTGCTCTTGCGTCCTCTGCGGCCGCCCGCGCTTACCCTTCGGCCGTGGCCCACCGTGCGGAACCCGAACCGGGGGGGCGAGCCTCGGAAGGGGTGGCGCGGATCCTCGAAGCGGCCGAGCGGACCGCCGGGGAGCTGCGCGCGGAGGCCGAGGGCGTCCGTGCGGAGGCCGAGCGCCGGGCGCGCGAGCGGGTGGCCGAGGGCGAGCGCGCGGCCGACGCGCGCG
>JALYMR010000230.1 GCA_030773615.1 Actinomycetota bacterium | reverse complement strand
CAACCAGGGCATCGACCCCCAGGCGGCGAACTACCGGTCGCTCGCCGCCTTCGGCCACGCCGCGATGGAGGCCGTGCTCGCCTCGGTGCGCCGAGCGGGGGCACCGGGCCACGACCGGGCGGCGGTGGTGCGCGCCTTCACCTCGCTGCGCCTGCCGCGCTCGGCGGTCGGCGCCCTCGCGCTGCGCCGGGGCGACGTGGCCGAGCGCCGCGTGGGGGCGTACCGCGTTCGCGGGGGGCGCCTGGCGTTCGAGGGGGTCCTGCCGGCGCGACCGTAGGCCGCCCGGCACGGACGGCGCCTTGCGCGAGAGCGCGCACTAGGATCCGCCATTGACGTCTGACCCCATCGGGAGGGGGAGCTCACTTTGCGGTTCAACCGTACATCGATCCTCGGCTGCTTGCTGGCGACCACTGCGCTCGGCGTCGCAGCCTGCGGCGGCGAGGACGAGCCCGCCGGCGGGGGCGGCGGCGGTGGTGGCGAGCAGCAGGCCCGCACGCTGACGATCTACTCGAGCCTGCCGCTCCAGGGGGCCCAGCGCGCGCAGTCGACGGCCATCGTGAACGGCATCAAGCTCGCCCTCCAGGAGACGAACAACCGGGCGGGGAACATCCAGCTGCGCTACCAGTCGCTCGACGATTCCACCGCCCAGGCGGGCAACTGGACGCCCGAGGCCACCTCGGCCAACGCCCGGCGCGTCGCCCAGGACGAGAACGCGGGCGTCTACATCGGCGAGTTCAACTCGGGCGCGACGGCGATCTCGCTGCCGCTGCTCAACGAGGCCGGCGTCCCGCAGATCTCGCCCTCGAACACCTACGTCGGCCTGACCACGAACGAGCCCGGCAGCGAGGAGGGCGAGCCCGAGAGCTTCTACCCGGCGGGGACGCGCACCTACGCCCGCATCGTGCCCCGCGACACGATCCAGGGCGCCGCGCTGGCCACCGTCATGCAGGAGGACGGCTGCCGCACGGTGGCCATGGCCAACGACCGCGAGGTCTACGGCGCCGGCCTCGGGCGCATCATCGAGCGCACGCTGCGCGAGCAGGGGATCAACCTGATCTTCAACCAGGGCATCGACCCCCAGGCGGCGAACTACCGGTCGCTCGCCTCGCGCGCCCGCAGCCAGAACGCGGACTGCTTCGTGTTCAGCGGGACGACCCCGAACAACGCGGTGCAGATCTTCCGCGACTTCGCGGCCGCGCTGCCCCAGGCCCGCCTCTACGGCCCGGACGGGGTCGCCGAGTCGAGCTTCATCGGCAAGGAGGGCATCCCGGCCGACGTGGCCCGGCGCACGAAGGTCACCGTGGCGACGCTCGACCCCGACAACTACTCGCCCGAGGGGCGGCAGTTCTTCCAGCGCTACGCGCAGACCTACAACGAGCGCAACCCCGACCCCTACGCCATCTACGGCTACGAGGCGGGCCGCCTGGCCATCGACGCCATCCAGCGCTCGCAGACGGGCGAGCGCGAGGCCATCGTGCAGGCGCTCTTCAACACGCGCGACCGGGACAGCGTGCTCGGGACCTACTCCATCGATCAGAACGGCGACACGACGCTGACCGACTACGGGGTGTGGAACATCCGCAACAACGAGCTCGCCTTCAACCGCCGGGTGCGGGCCGAGGGCTAGCAAGGACCCTGGCGGGGGCCGGCCGTCTCCGGCCGCCCCCCGCCACGCTCGCCGGACTCATGGAAGCCGCCAGCCTCCCCGCCGCCAGGCCCTCGCCGCTCGCCGCGGTGCGTGGCGCCCTCTCGCGCTTCGGGCTCATGGCCCTGCTGCTCGCCCTCCCGGTCTTCTACGCGATCCAGGACCTCTCCACGGAGGGCGACCTCTCCCGCCTCGGGAACAACCTCGTCGACGGCCTCTCCAACGGCGCCATCTGGGCGCTCGTGGCCATCGGCTACACGCTCGTCTACGGGATCATCGAGCTCATCAACTTCGCCCACGGCGAGGTGTTCATGATCGGCTCGTTCATCTCCGCCGGCTTCTTCGGAACGGTGGGCCTGACCGCGGCCACCGGGCCGCTCGGGCTCGTCGTCGGGCTCCTGCTCACCCTCGTGCTCGCCATGGTCGGCACCGGCGTGCTCAACGTGATGATCGAGCGGGTGGGCTACCGGCCGCTGCGCGGGGCGCCCAAGCTCGCGCCGCTCATCACCGCGGTGGGCTTCTCGTTCATCCTGCAGAACGTCGGCCTGCTCTGGCGCGGCGGCTCGCCCCAGGGGATCGTCGACGTCATCGAGTCCCAGAGCATCCTGCTCACGATCGGCGGCGTGGAGATCACGAACGGCGACGTCCTCGCGCTCGGGGTGACGATCCCGCTCGTGGCGCTCATGACCGCCTTCATCACCCGTAGCCGCCTGGGCAAGGCGATGCGGGCGACCGCGCAGGATCCCGACGCCGCGCGCCTCATGGGGATCAACGTCGACACGACGATCTCCCTGACCTTCCTCATCGGCGGGATGCTGGCCGGCGCCGCCGGGCTCATCTACCTGCTCTACCAGACGACGATCTGGTACTTCCAGGGCTTCACGGCCGGCCTCATCGCGTTCACCGCCGCGGTCATGGGCGGCATCGGCAACATCCGGGGCGCCGTCCTCGGCGGCTTCATCATCGGGATCATCCAGCAGGTCTCGGACAACCGCATCGGGTCCTCGTGGACGCCCGCGATCGTCTTCGCCTACCTCGTGCTCATCATGGTGTTCAAGCCGAGCGGCCTGCTCGGCGAGCAGACGCGGGAGGCCGGATGAGCACGGCCGCCCCCGCCGCCCCGCCGCGGGCGGGACGGGTGCGCGCACCGCGCGTGCCCATGGGCACCCAGCGGCTGCTGGCCGTCGGGTTCGTCCTCCTGGCGATCGTCCTGCCCTTCTTCTTCGACGCGGGCGGCGACGTGATGGACAACCTCGTGCTCGCCGCCGCCTACGCGGTCATGGCACTCGGGCTGAACATCATCGTGGGGTTCGCCGGGCTGCTCGACCTGGGCTACGTCGCGTTCTTCGCGATCGGGGCGTTCGCGATGGGCTACGGCGGGTCCCGCTTCCTCTCCGACGTCGCCGACGTCCACATCTTCGTCTCCGGGCAGGCGGCGAACCTGCCCGGGATCCACCTGAACTTCCTGCTCATCCTGGTCCTGGCCATCGCGCTCACGACGGCCGCGGGGATGCTCATCGGCCTGCCCACGCTGCGGCTGCGCGGCGACTACATCGCGATCGTCACCCTCGCGTTCGGCGAGATCATCGGCCGCATCGCCATCAACGGCGACGAGATCCGCATCGGCGGCTTCCAGCTCACGGGCGGGCGCCAGGGCATCACCCCCGTCGACAAGGTCGACCTGCCGCTCATCGAGCGCTTCAGCTCGCTGAACCTGCGGCCCTGGTACTGGCTGGCCATCGCGCTGTTCCTGCTCGTGCTCTTCGTGAACTTCCGGCTGCGCGACTCGCGGCTGGGCCGGGCGTGGATCGCCCTGCGCGAGGACGAGGTGGCGGCGGCCTCCATGGGCGTGCCGCTGGTGAAGACGAAGCTGCTGGCCTACGGCACGGGCGCGGCGTTCGGCGGCATGTCCGGCGCCTTCCTGGCCTCGTACCTCAACACGGTGAACGCCGACCAGTTCAGGTTCTCGTTCTCGATCTTCATCCTGGCCATGGTCATCCTGGGCGGCCTGGGGTCGATCTGGGGCGTCGTGCTCGGCGCCGTCGTGCTCTCGGGGATCAACTTCTACCTCATCCCCCGCGTGCTCGGCCCGGTCTTCCAGGACCTGTTCAACTTCGACCTCACCGCGCTGTCGTTCGGGATCTTCGGCTTCCTGCTCGTGATCATGATGGTGCTGCGGCCCGAGGGCCTGCTACCCGAGCGACGAAGGCAGATCGAGATGGCGGGCGACGAGACCGCCGACGACGCCGTCTACGAGACGAGGATGGCGTGAGCGCGCTCCTCGAGGCCGAGGGGGTCACGAAGCAGTTCGGCGGCCTCACCGCCGTCAACGGCGTCACCTTCTCGATTCCCCGGCGCGCGATCGTCTCCATCATCGGGCCCAACGGGGCGGGGAAGACGACGTTCTTCAACATGCTCACCGGGCTCTACACGCCGACCCGGGGCCGGATCTCCTTCGACGGCCGCGGCATCACCGGGGGGCGGCCGGACCGCATCATGGCGCTGGGCATGGCCCGCACGTTCCAGAACATCCGCCTGTTCGGGACGATGACCGCGCTGGAGAACGTCATGGTCGGCCAGCACGCCCGGATGCGGGCCGGGCTGATCGGCTCCATCGTCCGCACACGCCGGGTGCGCGCCGAGGAGCGGCGGGTGCGCCAGAAGGCGGCGGCCGAGCTCGCCTACGTCGGCCTGCCCGCGGAGACCCACGACCAGCTGGCCACGAGCCTGCCCTACGGCGACCAGCGCCGGGTGGAGATCGCGCGGGCGCTGGCCTCCGACCCGAAGCTCCTGCTCCTCGACGAGCCCACGGCGGGGATGAACCCGCAGGAGTCCGACGCGCTCACCCGGTTCATGCAGCGCCTGCGTGACGAGCGCGAGCTCTCCATCCTGCTCATCGAGCACGACATGAAGGTGGTCATGGGCGTCTCGGAGCACATCACCGTGCTCGACCACGGCGAGAAGATCGCGGAGGGGGAGCCCCAGGCCGTCCGCTCGAACCCGCAGGTGATCGAGGCCTACCTCGGCAAGCAGGAGGCGGGGGAGGCGGCATGACGGCGCTGCTCGAGCTCGACGAGATCCGGACCTTCTACGGCAACATCGAGGCGCTCAAGGGCGTCTCGCTGACCGTGGAGGAGGGCGAGTGCGTCACGCTCATCGGCTCGAACGGGGCGGGCAAGTCCACGACCCTTCGCTCCATCTCCGGGCTGACCCCGCCGCGCTTCGGCGAGGTGCGTCTCGCCGGCCGCGAGATCGGCCGGCTCGCCCCGCAGGACATCGTGGGCCTCGGCGTCTCGCACTCGCCCGAGGGGCGGCGCTGCTTCGCGCGGATGAGCGTGCAGGAGAACCTCGACATGGGCGCCTACCTGCGGCGCGACAAGGAGGTCGAGGCCGACCGGGCGCGGGTGTACGACCTGTTCCCGCGCCTCGAGGAGCGGCGCACGCAGAAGGCGGGGACGATGTCCGGCGGCGAGCAGCAGATGCTCGCGATCGGCCGGGCGCTCATGGCCCGTCCGAAGCTGCTCCTGCTCGACGAGCCCTCCATGGGCATCGCCCCGATCCTCGTCGACCGCATCTACGAGACCATCGCCGAGATCAACCGGCAGGGCACGACCATCCTCCTCGTCGAGCAGAACGCGAACTACGCCCTCGGGGTGTCGCACCGCGGCTACGTCCTCGAGACGGGCCAGGTGGCGCTCTCGGACGAGTCGGCCCGGCTGCGCGAGGACCCCGAGGTCCAGCGCGCGTACCTCGGGACATGATCGGCGCCACCGCCCTCTGGCTGCTCTTCGCCTGGCTTGCCTGCGCGATCGCCGCCGCCTACCTGTCCGACCGCAAGGGCTACGGCGACAAGCCCGGCCTCGCCGCGGGGCTCCTGCTCACCGTGATCGGCGTCGTGGTGTGGCTCGTGTGGCCCGCGAAGCCCGAGTCGGACTGGAAGGTCCTCGGGCCCGTCGGGCGCCGGCGACGCGCCTAGGCCCGCCCGAGCGCCGAGCGCAGCGCCTCGTCGAGCTGAGGGTGGCGGAAGGTCACGCCGAGCTCGCCCGCCCGCCCGGGGACCATCCGCACGCCCTCCGTGACGACCTGGGCCATCTCGCCGAACAGCACCTTGACCGCGAGGCCGGGGACGGGCGCGACGGCGGGCCGCCGCAGGACCCGGCCGAGCGCCCTCGAGAAGTCGGCGTTGCGCGCGGGCTCGGGCGCGGAGGCGTTGACCGCTCCGCTGAACGAGGGCGCGTCGAGCGCCGCGAGGAAGATCCCCACCTCGTCGTCGAGGTGGATCCAAGGCATCCACTGCCGTCCGCCGGCCACCGGGCCGCCCACGCCGAGCTTGAAGGGCGGAAGCATCTGCTTGAGCGCGCCGCCCTCGGCGTCGAGCACGATGCCGGTGCGGACGCGCACGACGCGCACCCCGTGCTCCGTCGCCCGCTCGGCCTCGCGCTCCCAGGCCCGGCAGACCTCGGCCAGGAAGTCGCCGCCCGGCCCGAACGACTCGTCGACGCGCTCGTCGCCGTGCGCGCCGTAGAACCCCGCGGCGGAGGCGGAGACGAGCAGCGGCGGCCGCGGATCGGCGGCTGCGATCCCGCTCACGAGGTTGCGGGTCCCGAGCTCGCGTGACACGCGGATGCGTCGCTTGACCTCCGCGGTCCAACGCTGCCCGACGTCCTCGCCGGCGAGGTGCACGACGGCGTCGCGCCCTTCGAGCGCCTCGGCCGGCGCGGGGCCCGCGACCGGGTCCCAGCGCACGGCCGCGACGTGCGGCCCGAGCGCGCCGCGTGCCCGCTCGGGGTCGCGCGACAGGGCGGTGACCTCGTCGCCGCGCTCGCGCAGCGCGGCCGTGAGGCGGGCCCCGATGCGGCCGGTGGCTCCGGTGATGGTCACGCGCATCTCGCGCACGGTACGGGCCGCGGAGCCCGCCGGGCCAACGGGACCCTGCCCGACGGGGCACCATCGCCGCGACCTGGCGCCCGCTTCCGGTGCTCTCGTCTTCCTCCATGCTCCGGTCGCTCTCACCCGCCGTTCTCGCCGCCCTCGCCCTCGCAGCGGGCTACGGCGACGACCAGGTCGTCGCCGAGGTCGACCTGCGCCGGCGCGGTGGGCGGCGCCGGGAGCGAGGGCGGCGGGGCGGGACCGCGGTGTAGGGCGGGTAGGGTCGGGCACGTGCCCGACCACGACGGGGAGCGCCCCGACGAGCTCTACCTGATCGACGGCAACTCGCTCGTCTACCGGGCCTTCTTCGCGCTCCCGGAGTCCATCGCGACCTCGACGGGCTTCCCCACGAA
>JALYMR010000229.1 GCA_030773615.1 Actinomycetota bacterium | reverse complement strand
CGCCACCTCCCGGCCGAGCGCGAGCGCGGCTACGCGCGGCTGCCCGCGCCGTCGCCGGGCGACGTCTTCTTCGACTTCGAGGGCGACCCCTACGTCGGCGCGAGCGGCATCGAGTACCTCTGGGGCTGGACGACCTCGGACGGCGAATACCACTGCCTGTGGGCGCACGACGAGGCGCAGGAGCGGACGGCGCTCCAGCGGTTCGTGGCCTGGGTCGAGGAGCGCCGCGCGGAGCACCCCGGTCTCCACGTCTTCCACTACGGCGCGCACGAGCGGTCGAAGCTCGCCTCGCTCGCCCAGGCGCACGGGACCGGCGAGGAGGAGATCGACCGCTGGCTGCGCGCGGGGGTGCTCGTCGACCTCTACGCCGTGGTGGGACAGGCCATGCAGGTGGGGGAGGAGAGCTACTCGCTGAAGGCCCTCGAGCGCCACTACGGCTTCCGGCGCGAGGAGCACAGCGTGCGCGACGGCGGCGGATCGATCGTCGCCTACGAGACGTGGCTCGAGACGCGCGACGACGGGGTGCTCGAGGCGATCCGGCGCTACAACCGCGAGGATTGCCTGTCGACCGCGGCGCTCATCCGCTGGCTGCGCGAGGACCTCCGCCCGGAGGCGGCGGCCGAGCTGGGGGCGGACTTCGACGCGCTGGCCAAGCCCGAGCCCGGCGACCCGAAGGAGCCGGGGTTCATGACCGAGCTTCGGCCTGTGCTCGAGGCGCTGCGTGCGGGCGACGACAGCGAGCGACGACTGCTCGCCGACCTGCTGCTCTACCACTACCGCGAGGTCAAGCCGCAGTGGTGGCAGTGGCACCGGCTGGAGGAGATGACGCCCGAGGAGCTCGTCGACGAGCGCGACGCCCTGGGGCTGGTGAAGCTTGACCTGAGCGCGGAGCCGGTCCCCCGCAAGCAGTCGCTGCTGTGGACGTACCGGTTCCCGCCCCAGGAGACGCGATTCGAGACGGGCAAGGATGCCTACGAGCCCTCGACGAAGAGGACCGTCAAGATCGCCGAGCTCGACGACGAGCGCATCCTCATCGGCCGGGACAAGGACGAGCCCGCGCATGAGGTCCGCGCCCTGATCCCAGCCGACCCCCTGGGCGGCAAGGAGCTCCGCGAGGCGGCGACGGAGGTCGCGCGCGCCGTGCTCGCGACACCGGGCCGGTTCCCCGCCGTCCGCGCGCTCCTGCGCGGCGAGCGGCCGGACGTCGATCTGACGGCGGTCGGGCCGGACGTCGACCGGCTGACCTCCGCGGCGCTCTCGCTCCGCGGCTCGTACCTCCCGATCCAGGGCCCGCCGGGGTCCGGGAAGACGTATCGCGCAGCGCACATGGTGGTCGCGGCTCTGCGAGCGAACAAGCGCGTCGCGGTCACCGCGACCAGCCACGCAGCCATCCAGAACTTCCTCCGCGCGATCGAGGCTCGCGCGCGCGAGGACGGCGTCGTGGAGTGGCGCGGGGTCTACAAGGGGGACGGCTACGACTCGACCCACGGGCTCGTGAAGTCGGTGAAGAGCAACAAGCAGACCTACGGCGACTTCGACCTCATCGCGGGCACGGCGTGGCTGATGTCGTGCGAGCGCCACCGTGAGCAGTTCGATCTCCTGTTCGTTGACGAGGCCGGGCAGTTCGCGTTGGCCAGCGCCGTCGCCGCCGGCACGGTCGCGCGGAGCATCGTCCTCCTCGGTGACCCCCAGCAGCTCCCGCAGGTCAACCAGGCCAGCCACCCGCACGGTGCCGACGCCTCCGCCCTCGGTCACCTGCTCGGCGAGCACGACGTGATCCCGCCCGACCGCGGCGTGTTCCTCCCGGAGAGCTTCCGGATGCATCCCGACGTCTGCGCGTTCGTGTCCGAGCTCTCGTACGAGGGCGAGCTTCGCTCCACGCCTGCCTGCGCCGGCCGGCGCGTCGACGCCTCCGGCCGGCTGAGCGGCGCGGGGCTGCGCGCCGTGGCGGTCGAGCACGAGGGGTGCGGTCAGGAGTCGGTCGCCGAGGCCGAGGCGATCGCCGAGCTCTGTCGCGAGCTGCTCGCCGGCGGGGCGACGGTCACCGACGAGCGGGGCGACACGCGATCCCTCGTCGCCCACGACGTCCTCGTCGTCGCCCCCTACAACCTCGCGCGCCGCTGCATCAAGGCCCGCGTCCCGCTCGGCGTCCGGGTGGGGACGGTGGACAAGTTCCAGGGCCAGGAGGCCCCGGTGGTGTTCTTCGCCCTGACCTGCTCGTCGGGCGAGGACGTCCCCCGCGGCCTGGGCTTCCTGTTCGACCGCAACCGCTTCAACGTGGCGATCTCGCGCGCCCAGTGCCTCGCGGTGCTCGTCCACGCACCGCGCCTGCTCGACGCCGACGCGCGCTCGCTCGAGCACATGCGCCTGCTCGACGGGCTCTGCCGGTTCGTGGAGGTCGCCGAGCCGGTGGTGGCCGGCCGGGGGGCGGCTGCCACACTGCCCGGGTGACGACGCGCAGCGACGTGGCGGTGATCGGGGCCGGCATCGTCGGCCTCGCCGTCGCCGAGGCCCTGCTCGCCCGCGGCGTGGACGTCGCTCTCCTCGACGCCGGGGAGCCCGGGCAGGGCCAGTCGGCGGGCGAGGGACGGGTCTTCCGCCGGCTGCACCGCGTGCGCCCCCTGATCGGCCTCGTCGACGAGGCGCGGCCCGGGTGGCTCGCCTGGGGCGAGCGGGCCGGCGAGCCGCTGCTCGAGGAGGGGGGGTGGCTGCGACGCGGCGGTGACCGCGACGAGGACATCGCCGCCCTCGCGCCCGCGGCGACCGAGCTCGCGCCGCACGCTGCGCTCGAGCGGCTGCCGCTCATCGCCGCGCCCCCCGGCCCGCTGCTGCTC
>JALYMR010000228.1 GCA_030773615.1 Actinomycetota bacterium | reverse complement strand
CCGTCTTGACCCCGCCCATGACGTAGTGCTGGCCCGGGCGGATCATGACTGGCTCGCGCGTGATGTCCACGCCGGCGAAGTCCTTGCCGATGTTCACGATCTCGCGCAGGGCCTCGAGCGTGCGCCGCCGGGGGACGACGGTCACGTCGAGCCAGAGCCCGGCGCCGTCGGGGCCCACGCCCCGGCCCTCGTCGATCTCCGTCTGCGCGGCGCGGGAGACGACGTCGCGGGACGCGAGCTCCATCTTGTTGGGGGCGTAGCGCTCCATGAAGCGCTCCCCCGTGGCGTTGAGCAGGTGCGCTCCCTCGCCGCGCGCGCCCTCCGTGATGAGGAACCCGTTCTCCACGAGCGTCGTCGGGTGGTACTGGACCATCTCCATGTCCATCAGCGGCGCGCCGATGCGGTACGCCTGCGCGATCCCGTCCCCCGTGCAGATCAGCGCGTTCGTCGTGGGCTTGAAGCACTGGCCGGCGCCGCCCTGGGCGAGGATCACCGACTTGGCCGCGAAGGTCTCCATCGTGCCCCTGCGGATGTCGCGCGCCACGGCGCCGACGCACTCGCCGTCGTCGTCCGTGACGAGCGAGGTCACGAACCACTCCTCGAAGCGGTCGACGCGGTCGTGGTACCTCATGAGCTGCTCGTAGAGCACGTGCAGGATGGCCTGGCCCGTGATGTCCGCGACGTAGAAGGTGCGGGCGGCCGAGGCGCCGCCGAAGGCGCGGGTGCCGAGCTCGCCGCGCCCGTCGCGGTGGAAGGTCACGCCGATGTGCTCGAGGTGGACGATCTCCTCGGGCGCCTCGCGGCACATGATCTCGATCGCGTCCTGGTCGCCCAGGTAGTCCGACCCCTTGATGGTGTCGAACGCATGGCTCTCCCAGGTGTCCTCGGGCTTGAGCGCCGCGTTGATGCCGCCGGCGGCGGCCACGGAGTGCGAACGGACGGGGTGGACCTTCGAGAGGATGGCCACCGTGGCCCCCGCATCGGCTGCGGCCAGGGCGGCGCGCTGGCCGGCGAGCCCCGCGCCGATGATGAGCACGTCGAGTGAGGGCATGACGGGCTCGGCAATCTACCTGAGCGCCCTCGAAGCCCCGCTCAGCGGGCGCGTTCACGCCGCGCGAACGGCGCCCCGCGGTCCTCCCCCGGCGCCTCCTGCTCGAGGAGCTCCCCGACCACCCGGGCGACCTCCGGGTTGAACTGGGTGCCGGCGTTCACGCGCAGCTCCTCCCGCGCGGCCGCGGGGGACATCGCGCGCCGGTAGGGCCTGTCCGTGGTCATCGCGCTCACCGCGTCGCAGCAGGCGACGATCGCGGCTTCGAGCGGGATCTCCACGTCGGCGAGCCCGTCGGGGTAGCCGCACCCGTCCCAGCGCTCGTGGGAGGCGCGTACGACCCGGCCGACCTCGTGCAGGGGGCCGCCCACGCGATCGAGCAGGCGCTGCCCCTCGATCGTGTGACGGCGCATCACCCGCCACTCCTCGGCGTCGAGGGGACCGGGCTTGTTGATGATCTCGTTCGGCACGGCGATCTTGCCCACGTCGTGCAGCAGCGCCCCGAACTCGACGTTGCGGCGCTGTCGCGCGTCGAGCCGGAGCTCGTCGGCGACGGCGAGGGAGAGCTCGACCACGTCGCGGCTGTGCGCGCCGGTGTAGGCGTGGTCTCGCTCGAGGACCTCGCTGAGCAGGAGGCTCGTGCCCCGGTAGGTGCGGCTGAGCTCCAGCGCGTGCTCGAGGCGCGTGCGGCGCTCGCAGGCGAAGAGCTGCAGGAGGGCGACGAGTGGGAGCACGAGCAGGAGCGCGAGCGGCTCGTCCGCCGCCACGAAGGCGGCGAGCAGCCCCACGGGCGACAGGAGCGCGTCGACGAGGTACACCCAGGCGAGCAGCCGGGGCTTGACGGTGGGCAACGTCCCGAGCGCGAGGCGCTCGCGCAGCGTGGAGACGACGAAGTCCGTCGCGAACTGGGCGAGCAGCGCGGCGAGGTACAGCGGCCAATCCGACCATGCGGGCTCGCCCTTGCCGGCGAGCGCGAGGACGAGGGCGGGGCCCACGGCGTGCCACGCGTCGCCGGGGACGAGCAGGACCCGATCGGGGTGCTTGCGGCGCGCGAGAAGGTTGGGGAGGTGCCCGAGGAGGATGCCGAGGGCGACCGCGAGCGGTGCCGCGGCGGGGGGCACGGCGAAGAGCAGGGGCACGAACACGACCTGAGTCGGGGCGGTGTAGCCCGTGGCGGCGGCGGCGAAGGTCACCCGGACGGCGACGGCGTAGGCCAGCACGAGCAGCCCGGCCTCGGCGGGCACGAGCTCGTCCGGACCGGGGCGCAGGAGCGCCAGGGGCACGGCGACGGCCAGGAACGCGAGGGCGACCACCCCCTCCGCCCGACGCTCGCGCCGGGGCAGCGCGTCGTCCCTGCGCTGCTCGAGGCCGGCCAGGTGCTCCTCCACGCCCGGTTCGAGGTCGCCCCCTGTCGTCAGGCCCATCGCCTGCGCCGAGTGTGCCACCTTTTCCTCTTGGGATCACATCGCCTTGCAGCTTGCGTAGCTTTCCGAGCGAGGCAGGGTAGACGTCTGGCGCCCCGCCGATACAGCCCCTACGCGTGAAGGAGCAAGGAAGGTTGTCCGCATCCCTCCTCGGCCGGGCCGCCCTGGCCACGCTGACCGCCCTCGTCGCCGTCGTCGCGCTCGCCCCCGCAGCCCGGGCGGCGTGTCCCGCGGTGCCGCTCTCCCAGCCCTTCAAGCCCTGGTACGACCTCGCCGAGTACACGCTCGTGCCCGAGGGCAGCTTCGAGGGTTCGACGAACGGCTGGGCGCTCTCGGAGGCGCGGGTCGTCTTCGGCAACGAGCCCTTCTACGTCAACTCGAGCCGGGACGTGCGCTCCCTGGAGATCTCCGCCGGCGGCTCGGCCACGAGCCCGGCGGTGTGCACCACGGCACTCGAGCCGGTGCTGCGCTTCTTCGCCCGCTCGTCGGGCTCGGGCGAGCTGCGGATCGACGCCGTCTTCGAGGGCAGGCTGAGCGGCGAGTTCCACTACGTGCAGGTCGGGCTCATTCCGCCCATGCCCGTCTGGGGGCCCACGCCGCAGGTCGCCGTGGTGGCGAACCTGCGCCCGGCGCTGCCCGACGAGGAGCTCCCGGTCGCCTTCCGCCTCACCCCGCTCGACGGCTCGAGCTGGCAGGTCGACGACGTCTACCTCGACCCCTACCTGCGCAGCTGAGCCCGGGCGGCCTCACCGCCCGCTGAGGGCGATCGCGATGGCGCGCCGCACCCGGTGGGCGGTGAGGATCCCGACGGGCTGACGCTCGCGGTCGACGGCGACGAGGGCGCCCCGCTCGCCCAGCCGCTCGTCG
>JALYMR010000227.1 GCA_030773615.1 Actinomycetota bacterium | reverse complement strand
AAACCGCCGGATCGCCAGGCTGTCCTCGGCGACCCTGAGCACACGGCGCATCGAGCCGATCCCCTCGACCGCGCCGACCAGCACGAGCTTGACGAGCACCACCGGATCGACCGACGGCCGCCCG
This sequence comes from Actinomycetota bacterium, assembly GCA_030773615.1. Taxonomy (GTDB): domain Bacteria; phylum Actinomycetota; class Thermoleophilia; order Solirubrobacterales; family Solirubrobacteraceae; genus JALYMR01. The sequence continues at coordinate 4,008 of JALYMR010000227.1, read as the reverse complement.
AAGCCCGTAAAGAACGGCTCGGCCGACGCCCGGACCGCCGACCAGGACACCAGCCGCTCGATCCGCCGGAACTTGCAGTCGGCCGCGACCAGCTCGTCCACGCTGACCATCTGCACCTGCCGCGTCTCATCGCCCGTCCGGGCCGCCCCAAGCGCCAAGCGCCAAGCGTCTTAACCAGCCCGGACAGACAGAAACTTCTTTGACAGCCTCCTAGCGCGCGAGGCGGAACGCTCCGACGCCCGCTCGAGCTCTCCGGCCGTGCGGGCGAGCTCCGGCGCCCCGGGGCTCCTCGGCCAGCTTGGCGCTCGGCCAGGCCGTTGGCGGGTCAGCAGCACGACGAGGGTCCATCCCGCGGCCCACCCCCTTCACCCAGCGTCCCTCGCGTCGATCACCGGAGCATGGGTCTCCTGCGCATCGTCCTGCTGGCCGTCGTCCTCGCCGCCCTGCTCCCGGGGGGCGCGCAGGCCGCGAGCCCGGGGCTGAACATCATGAACGGCTCCGACCTCGGCACGCTCGACGACTCGGGCATGCTGCGCGACACGGGCGCGCGCTGGGCCCGGCACTTCGTGAGCTGGAACGAGCTCGAGCCGGCGAAGGGCAGCCTCGCCACGTCGCGGCTGGACCAGTACGCGCTGACCTTCGACCGCGAGGCGGCCGTCGGGGCGAGCAGCATGGTCGTCGTCACCCGCTCGCCCGCGTGGGCCTCGGGCAGCGGCGACCCGAACACGCCGCCCCGCCGCGCGAGCGACTACGCCGACTTCGTGCGGGCCCTCGCGCGGCGCTGGAAGGGCAAGGTCGAGGTCTACGAGATCTGGAACGAGCAGGACGAGGGCCAGTTCTGGGCCGGCGGCCCCGAGCCCGCGCGCTACGCCGAGCTCCTGCGCGCCGCCTACGCGGCGATCAAGGCCGAGGACCCCGCCGCGAAGGTCGCCTTCGGGCCGACCACGGGCAACAACTACGAGTTCCTCGAGGCGGCCTACGAGGCGGGCGCGGGCGGCAGCTTCGACGCCGTCTCCGTGCACACGGACACGGCCTGCCTCGACCGCGGCCCGGGCAACTTCTATCGGGAGAACGGCCGCATCGCGCGCTTCAGCTTTCTGGGCTACCGCGAGGTCCACGCCACGATGGCCAAGCGCGGCGACGGCGCCAAGCCCATCTACATGTCCGAGCTGGGCTGGGCCTCCACGGGCTCGCTCGTCTGCTCTCGCGGCCGCTGGGCCGGGCAGAAGCCCGCCGGCGTCAGCGAGGCCGACCAGGCCCGCCACCTGGCCGAGGCGTACCACTGCCTGGCCGAGGACCCCTACGTCGAGATCGCGATCTGGTTCCTCAACAAGGACCTCGGCACCGCCAACGAGGAGCTCAACCGCTACGGCCTCAAGCGCTTCGACGGCTCGCTCAAGCCGGCCTACGCCGCCTTCAAGGATGTCACCGCCGGCCGCGACGCCGTTAGCGGGCCCTGTGCGGACTTCGGCGGGCCCAAGGTCGAGGTGCTGAGCCCGAAGCCCGGCCAGCGCGCGTTCGACCGGCTGCTCGTGCACGCCACCTCGCCCGACGCCGACCTCGCCCGCCTGAGCTACTACGTCGACGGGACCCGGGTCGAGAACTTCGGCACGAGCCCCCTGCTGCGCAACTGGATGGGCGTGCGGCGCCTCGGCTTCGGCGCCCACACCCTGCGCGTGGAGGCCGTCGACCGCTCGGGCAACGCGACGCAGGTCGAGGTCCCCTTCCAGCGGGTCGACCCGCGGACGCTGCCCGCCCAGGCCACGCGCTTCTCCGCCCTGAAGCTCGGCGGCGGCGGCCGGGTCCGCACCGTGCGCGGGCGCCTGCGCGCCCCCGGCCTGGAGATCGCGCCCCTGGGCAAGGTGCGCAGCGTGTGGCAGCACCGCCGCGGCGGGCGCTGGCGCACCGTGCACGGGAGCCTGCGCAACGCCGGGCAGACCTTCGGCTTCTCCCAGCGCCTCAAGGTCGCCGGCCGCTGGCGGGTCCGCGTCCAGTACGCGGGGGCGAAGCCGTTCCGCCGGGCGGCGACGCCCTGGAAGGGCTTCCGGGTCCGCTAGACGCGGACGACGGCGAGCGGCGCGTGCGCCGCCGCCATCGCGGCGAAGTCGTCGTCCTGGGTGACGACGGGGAGGCCGTGCTCGACGCCGGTCGCGGCGATGAGCGCGTCGAGGACCCTGGGCCGCGCCCCGGCGCGCCGGCAGTCGTGCACGAGCCGGGCGAAGGCGCCCATGACCGCCTCCGTGACCGGGATCGGGTCGGCGGCGCGCGCGAGCGCGAGCGTCTCCCCGCGGCGGGCGCGGAGCTCGAGGTCCCCGGCGGCCAGGACGCCGAGCTCGAGCTCGCCGATGGACACGACGGACACCGCGACCTCGTCGGGCAGCGCCGCGAGCGGGCGCGCCTGCTCGCGCGCGATGAACACGGAGGTGTCGAGCAGGCCGCGCGTCACAGCTCGTCGACCGTGCCGCCCGCGAGCTCGTCGAGCTCGCGCTGGAGGCCGGCGTCGGCCTGGCGGTGCTCGAGCTGCCCGCGCAGCCACGCCCCCGGCAGCCAGGGCGCGCGCCGCCGGTGGGGGACGATGTCCGCGACTGGCTCGCCGCGGCTCGTGAGGGTGACCGGCTCGCCGGCCTGCACCGTGGCGATGACCTCGGCCGTGCGGTTGCGCAGCTCCCGGACGGTCACCTGCATGTGCGACACGGTAGCACGGCGGTCGGGGCGGAGTTCCGCGTGCAGAACGGCATCGTCACGGTGCTCATGTGCACGAGCGACGGTTCGTGCCGGTTCCCAGTGCCGCGTTGGACGGGATGTCCCTGCTACGGGTTCGTGCGCGTGAAGACGTCCCAGGTCCCGTTCGAGTCCGTGGCGAGACTCAGGTTCGTCGCCTCGGACGCGAAGGCCACGTATGTGCCGTACTCGGCGATGACCGCTGCTGCGCTCAAGCCGTTGCCCTGGACGTCCGCGCTCGAGATGCTCGCCCGAGCGGTGCTCACGGCTCCCGTTTCGTCGAAGATCCCGTCGGCATCCGTGTCCCGATCGCGGACGAAGACGTCCTCCGTGCCGTTCGTGTCACCGACGACGAGGCCGCCGGCGCCGGAGGCGAAGGTCACGTAGCGTCCGTTGCCGGAGATCGCGTTTCGAGTCGTCTCGCCTGAGTAGGGGGTCGTCGCGGCGGTGTTCGAGACGGCCACCGGGACGGTCCTGCCGGTCTTCAGGTCGTGGACGAACGGCGCGCCAGGGTCGTCCTGATCGGTCTCGTTGTAGGTGACGTGACGGCCGTTGGCCGAGATCGAGGGCGCGTAGACGTTCACGTCGCTGGGCACCCTGGTCGTCCTGACGGCCCCGGGCTCGTCGAAGACCCCATCGGCGTCCGTGTCGCGGTCGCGGACGAACACGCGCGGCGCCGTCTCGCCGAGCGCGGTGATGAAGGCGACATAGCGCCCCGAGCTCGAGATCGCCGGAGACCCGGACGCGTCGGCGTTCTGCCCTCCGGACGTCGACACGCTGACACGGACGGTGCGCGAGGTCGTGCGATCCCTCACGAAGACGTCCTGCGCGCTGTTCGTGTCGTTGGCGACGAGGTTGTTGGCCGACGAGCTGAAGGCGACGTAACGGCTGCTGCTCACGGCGGGACCTACCGAGGGACCGTTGGCCTGAGCGCCCGCGCTCGACAGGCTCACGCGCCTGGTGGAGACGGCACCGCTCTCGTCGTAGATCCCGTCCCCGTCGGTGTCGCGATCGCGGACGAAGACGTCGCTGCTTGAGTTGGTGTCGCCCGAGACGAGGGAGCTCGCGGCCGAACTGAACGTGACGTAGCGGCCGGAACGCGAGAGCTGCACGTCCGCACTGGCGAGGTCGGCTTGCGCTCCGCTCGAGGAGACGCTCACGCGGACCGTCTTCCTTGCGCTGCGGTCGCGCACGAAGACATCCGTCACCCCGTTGGTGTCGCCCGAGACGGCGTTCGTCGCGCCGGTCGAGAAGCCCACGTACCGGCCGTCTGCCGAGAGCGAGGCC
>JALYMR010000226.1 GCA_030773615.1 Actinomycetota bacterium | reverse complement strand
GGCCTGGGCCCTGCCGGCGGCGAGCAGGCGCGACGGCGCCCATCCTGAGACCGGGGCCGATGGCCGCGGCGCAGCGCGACGACGAGGGGACGGGGCGCGGCCGGGAGGTGGGGTCCGTGGCCCGCGCCGTGCGCGTGCTCGACGCGCTCGCCGCCCAGCCGCGGGGCGTTGGGGTCAACGAGCTCGCCCGCGCGATCGGGGTGAGCCCGAGCACGGTCTCGCGCCTGCTCGCGACCCTCGAGGCGGGACGGCTCGTGGAGCGCGACCCCGGCGGGCGCTACCGCCTGGGGCTGCACCTGGTGGCGCTGGCCGAGGCGACGCTCGCGCGGCTGGACGTCCGCGAGCTCGCGAGGCCGACCCTGCGCGAGCTCGCGGCGCACACGGGCGAGAGCGCGACGCTCTCCGTCCCCGGCGGGGTCGAGGCCATCACCGTCGACTTCGTGCCCGCCGAGTCGAGCGTGGTCAGCGTCGCGCGCCTCGGGCGTCCGAGCGTGGGCCACGCGACGGCGACGGGGAAGGTCATGCTCGCCTTCGCGCCCGCCGCGTCGAGTCCCCCGCCGACGCTCGCGGCGTTCACGGAGCGCACGACGGTCGACCCGCGCGCGCTGCGCGCCGAGGTCGAGGCGGTGCGCCGCCAGGGCTGGGCCCAGGCCGAGGGCGAGCGGGAGCCCGACCTCAACGCACTCGCCGCTCCCGTGGTCGACCGGGCGGGCGAGCTCGCGGCGATCCTCGGGCTCCAGGGCCCCGCCGCGCGCTTCGGCGCGAACCGGCGCGCGGAGGTCCTGCCCGGGCTCCTCGACGCCGCCGAGCGCCTCTCGCGGGCGCTCGGCGGACGACGGGGCTAGCGGAGCCTGGGGCCCCCGGGATCAGCTCCAGGGGTACGGGCTGTTCGAGACGGGGTGCAGGTCCCCGGTGGCGAAGCGCTCGTAGCGGAAGGGGTGCAGCAGCGTGGAGTGCTCGCCCTGCAGGACGCGGGCGATCTCCCGCCCCACGGCGATCATCTTGTAGCCGTGGTTCGAGTCGGCGGCCACGTAGACGTTCGGACGCATGTAGTCGAACACGGGGAAGTTGTCGACGGTGAACGCCCCGACGCCGCCCGAGCGGGCCTGCTTGTAGACCGACCGCTTGTTCGCGTAGCGCTCGAGGCAGTGGCTGAGCGAGGCGCACCACATGTCGGCGAAGTTCTCCTCCACCGTCCCCGTCGGGTACGGGTCGACGTCGTAGTGGTGGCCGAGCCGCACGGGGGACGCGCCGCCCTGGATCGAGTCGCGGTCGGGCTTGACGTAGATGCCCCAGGGCTCGTCGGTGATGAGACGCCCCTCGTCGTCGTGCAGCGGCGCGACGCTGTCGACGTGCAGCACCGGCGAGGTGCGGCCGTCGTTCGTGACGAACGTCGCCGGGTCGACGTCGATCTCGCCCTCCTGGAGGTACCAGTAGGTCCACATGGGCTGGTCAGTCACGACCGTGCCGTCGGGCTGACGGACGTCCAGGCGCGGCGGCAGGCCGAGCATGTCCCAGATCGTGGAGACCCAGGGTCCGACGGCGACGACGACCTGGCCGACCTCGACCGGGCCCTCCGTCGTCTGCACGGCGCGCACCGCGCCCGAGCCGTCGAACTCGAAGCCGGTCACCCCGACGTCCTCGAGGATGTCGGCCCCCGCGGCGCGCGCCTTGTCGGCGAGCCCGAGCATGGCGTCGCGGTTGAAGGCGAAGCCGCCGGCCTTCTCGTGCAGGCAGACGGACAGGCCGGGCGCGCGCCAGTCGTGGTAGAGGCCCTTCATGTGGTCGCGCACCTCGCGCTCGCCCACGAAGAGCTCCGAGGGGTAGCCGATGCGCTGCTGGCGCTCGAAGACCTCCGTGAGGTCGGCCTCCTGCACCTGGGGGCCGAGCGCGAGGTAGCCCGAGCCCGTGTAGTGCAGCGCCTCGGGGTCGGACTCCCAGATCTCGACGCAGGCCGCCATGAGCTCGGACATGGCGGGCTGGAAGTAGTTGTTGCGCACGACGCCGCAGGCGATGCCCGAGGCGCCCGACGCGATCTTGCTCTTGTCGACGACGAGGACCTGCTCACCGGCCTGGCCGAGGTGCCAGGCCGTCGACAGGCCGTGCACGCCCGCGCCGATGACCAGGTGCTCGACGGAGCGGGGAAGACGATCGGACACTCGACCCTCCTAGTCGTTGCGCTACAGGCAACGGTGTTGCCCAGATGCGCGTAGGCTAGCCGAAGTGACGACGGGCGTGCGCCCGCAGGCGCCCTACTAGTCGTCCTGGCTGATCTTCGTCGGGTAGACGAGGACGAGGAGGTCGCGCAGCATCTCGTCGCGATCCTCGGGCGTCGAGCCCTGGATGGTCCGGAGGTGCTGCTTGAGATCCTTCGTGTCGAGCTGGCGCACGTGCTCCTCACCGATCTGGTCCGGGAACGTCTCTCCCGGACTCGTCGGCCGAAGCGGACCGTGCTTGAGGGGGACCTAGCGCAGGAAGGGCGGGATGTCGATCTCGTCGTCGCCGATCTCGAGCGTCGTGCGCTCGCGATCACCGATCCGCGGCCCGCGGTCGCGCAGCCGGGCGCGGTCGCGCGTCTCTTCGCGCGCCGCTCGGGGGCGGGCCCGGCCGTGGTCGAAGCCCGTGGCGATGACGGTCACCCGCACCTGGTCGCCCTGCTCCTCGTCGATGACCGCGCCGAAGATGATGTTCGCGTTGGCGTCCGCGGCGCCCTGGACGATCTCCGCCGCCTCGTTGACCTCGAACAGCCCGAGGTCGCGCCCGCCGGTGATGTTGAGCAGGATCCCGGTGGCGCCCTCGACCGACTCCTCGAGCAGGGGGCTCGAGATGGCGACCCGCGCGGCCTCGGCCGCCCGGCTCTCGCCGTTGGAGGTGCCGATGCCCATGAGCGCCGAGCCCGCGTCCTGCATGATCGTGCGCACGTCGGCGAAGTCCAGGTTGATGAGGCCGGGGATCGTGATGAGGTCGGTGATCCCCTGCACGCCCTGGCGCAGGACGTCGTCGGCCACCCGGAAGGCGTCGAGGATCGAGGTGCGGCGCTCGACGATGGCCAGGAGCTTCTCGTTGGGGATGATGATGAGGGTGTCGACGACCTCGCGCAGGCGCGCGATGCCCTCGTCGGCCTGGCGGGCACGCTGGGACCCCTCGAAGGCGAAGGGCTTCGTCACCACGCCCACGGTGAGCGCGCCGATCTCCGTCTTGGCGATCTCGGCGATGACGGGCGCGGCGCCCGTGCCCGTGCCGCCGCCCTCGCCCGCGGTGACGAAGACCATGTCGGCGCCCTTGAGCGCCTCCTTGATCTCGTCGCGCGACTCCGCGGCCGCCCCGAAGCCCGTGTCCGGGTTCGCCCCGGCGCCGAGGCCCTTCGTGAGCACGCCGCCGATGTTGAGCTTGATGTCGGCCTCGGTCATGGCCAGGGCCTGCGCGTCCGTGTTGGCCGCGATGAACTCGACCCCGCGCAGGCCCGCGTCGATCATCCGCGTCACGGCGTTCGTGCCGCCGCCGCCGACGCCGACGACCTTGATCACCGCGAGATAGCTGCCTGCGCTGTGCACGTTCGTTCCGTCCACCTTCAAGGTAGCGTCGAGGGTTTGTCGGCCCTCCAGAAAAGCCACGTAAGCACGGGGGGCGGGACGTGTCAACCGGGGCCCCCGGGCGCACGCCGTCTTGCAGATCCTCGAACCCTCGACCTCCTGCCCGAGGAGGGGTCAGGGCGATGAGTAAGGCTCGACCTGAGCCTGAGTCTCGAGCTCCTGGGGCTCGGTGAGGGGCGGCAGGCCGCCGACCGCGGGGCGCTCGGGCACGCGCACGTCGACGTAGCTCGCCCCCTCCGTGGACTGATCGGCGAGCACGCGCGCCGCCGCCAGCCAGCCCGCGACGGGCCGGCCCCCGTCGCCGAAGTGCACCCGCGGACCCTCCCGCAGCTGCACGGAGAGCCCCCGCTCAGGATCGGTGAACGCGCGCTGCGCCCGGGCCGCGAGCGGGCGGGGCGCGGCGGCGAGAACGGCGAGCAGGCGAGCGGCGGCCCCGCTGCGGACGCGCTCGACGGCCGGCGGCACCGCGAGGTCGATCAGGGGCAGGCCCGCGGTGGGCGTCTCGGGCAGGACGGTGCCGTCCGCGGCCACCGCGCTGCGCCGGCCGGCGACCTCGAGGGCGGCGAGCGGCGGGTGGGCCTCGACCTCGACGCGCAGGCTGTGGGGTAGGCCGGCGTCGACGCGCACGTCCCGGACGACGGCGAAGGGGCGGGCGGCCGCGCGCAGGGCGTCCTCGCGGACGTGCAGCGTGGTCATCTCCCGCGCGGCCTCGGCGAGCGCCGCGCGCGCCGGGCTGGCGTGCTCGCCGTCGAGCCCGGTGATGCGGACCTCGCGCACCGCGACCAGCGAGGAGTCGCGCAGCCACAGCCCCGCGCCGGTCGCCGCCAGGAGGACGAGGGCGGCGACGAGCAGGAGGCGGCGGGCGCGGAGGGTCATCCCGGCGGGGTTCGCGCGGGCGCGCCGTCATCCTGCCCGGCGGCGCGTGCCGGCTCGGCTGCCTGCGCGCCCTCCTCGCGCCAGGGGAAGGCGACGGGCCCGAGCGCCTGGACCTCGGGCTCGAGGGTCACGCCGAAGGCCTCGCGCACCCGCCGCCGGCCCTCCGCCATGAGCTCCACGACGTCAGCTGTCGTCGCCCCGTCGGCGTTCTCGACGAAGTTCGCGTGCTTGGGCGAGAAGCGCGCGCCGCCCACGGCCAGGCCCCGGCAGCCGGCCGCGTCGAGCAGGACGCCGGCGCTGCGGCCCTCCGCGCGGGGGTCGTCGGGGTTCTTGAAGGTCGAGCCGAACGTCCGGATGCCCGAGGGCTGGGCGGCCCGGCGCCGGGCGCGCAGCTCGGCCAGGGCGCGCTTCACCGTCTCGCTGTCCGCTGGCCGCAGGGCGAAGGAGGCGCGGACGACGACCTCGCCCCCGCGCAGGTTCGAGCGGCGGTACGCGAAGCCGAGATCCTCGGGCGTGCGCCGCTCGCGGCCCTCGGCCCGCACGACGTCGACCCACTCGAGCACCCGCGCGAGCTGCCCCCCGTACGCGTTGGCGTTCATCCGCACCGCGCCGCCCACCGTGCCCGGGATGCTCACCCCGAACTCGATGCCGGTCAGCCCGAGGCGCGCGGCCTGGGCCGCCACCGCGGGCAGCCGGGCGCCCGCCCCGCACCGCAGCCGCGTGCCGTCGGCCTCGATCGCCGCGAGCTCGCCCTCGAGCTTGAGCACGAGGCCCGGCACGCCCTGGTCGGCGACGAGCAGGTTCGAGCCCGACCCCACCACGGCGACCTCGAGCCCCTCCGCGTCGGCCCAGGCGAGCAGCCCGACCACCGCGTCCTCCGTCGCCGCGCGGGCGAAGAACTGGGCCCGCCCCCCGGTCCGCACCGTGGTCAGGCGCTCCAGGGGCTCGTCGGGCACGACGCCCGGCGGGGGCGCGCTCACGCGGTCACCCGCCCAGGGGCGCCGACCGGGGCGGCGG
>JALYMR010000225.1 GCA_030773615.1 Actinomycetota bacterium | reverse complement strand
GCCCCGGCGTGAGCGCGCTCGCCCCCTCGGCCCCGGCGCTGCGCCGCGGCGCGCACGGGCTCGGCCTGCTCTGGCGCTTCTCGCGGCCGCACACGATCGTCGGGACCCTGCTCAGCGTGCTCGGGCTCTACGTCGTGACCGTGAGCGAGCTCCCGGGGCTCGCGGTCGGCGCCGGCCTGGGAGACCTGGCCTGGACGCTGCTCGCCGGCCTGTGCGTGAACGTGTTCATCGTCGGGCTCAACCAGCTCGAGGACATCGAGATCGACCAGGTCAACAAGCCGTGGCTGCCCGTCGCCGCGGGCGAGCTCACCGTCCCCGCGGCCCGGCGCATCGTCGCGCTGTGCGGGGCGGTGCCCGTCGTCCTCGCGGTCACCCAGGGCGCGGTCGAGCTCGCCGCCGTGCTCTGCGGGCTGCTCGTCGGCGTCGCCTACTCCTCGCCGCCCCTGCGCCTGAAGCGCTGGCCGACGCTCGCCGCGCTCGCGATCAGCGGCGTGCGCGCCGTGGTCGTCAACCTCGGCGTGGCCCTGCACTTCAGCGGGGCGCTCGCCGGTCAGGCGGTCGTCGTCGGGCCCGTGTGGGCGCTCACCCTGTTCGTGCTGCCCTTCAGCCTCGCCATCGCGGTGCTCAAGGACGTGCCCGACCTCGAGGGCGACCGGCGCTACGCCATCGCCACCTTCACCGTGCGGCTCGGCCCCGCGCGCGCCCACCGGCTCGGCCTCGGCGCGCTGACCGTGGCCTACCTCGGGATGGCCCTGGCCGGACCGCCCCTGCTCGACGGCGTCCACGGCGGCGTGCTCGCCGCGACCCACCTCGTCGCCCTCGGCGTCCTGTGGGCCTGGGCGCGGGGCGTGGACCCCTCCGACCCCCGCGCCTACACGCGCTTCTACCTGCGCGTCTGGCTGCTCTTCTTCTGCGAGTACCTCGTCGTGCCGCTGGCCGCCGTGGCGGCGTAGCCCCGGCGCCCGCCTATCGTCGCCACCGTGCCCGACGTCCTGCGCCCCCTCTTCGACCAGGTGGTCATCAAGGAGCTCGAGCCCGACCGCATGCGCAAGTCCGGGCTGCTCGTCCCGCAGGGGACCAACGACCTGCCGCCGAACGAGGGCATCGTGCTCGCCGTGGGCGACGGCCCGCCCGAGCTGCCGGACTTCAAGATGCCGGTGGTCCCCGGCGACCACGTCGTCTTCCCCCGCTCGGCGGGCGCCTGGGTGGAGCTCGAGGACGAGCGGCTGCTCGTGTGCCGCGTCCGGGAGATCCTCGGGGTCATCGAGCCGGGCTAGCGCTCCTCGTCGTCCGCCCGGGCCACGGCGATGCTCAGCGGCTCGGCGCCGATGAGGCGCTCGAAGTGCCCGATGACGAGCCACAGGGCGCGCAGGCGCACCGCGGCGCCCTCGTCGACGGGGGCCACGCGCGCCTCGCTGACGAGGGCGCTGCCCTCCTCGGCCGGCTCGACCCAGTGCGCGAAGAGCACGCGCACCGTGCCGGGCTCCTCCCACGTCCGGAACGCGTCCGGCCCGGGGAGCCGGGGGTAGTCGCGGGAGAGCGTCCAGATGCGCCCGCACAGCCCGGAGAGCGACGACCGCTCGCCCTCCTCGAGCACGGTGAACGGGTAGCGGGCCAGGAGCTCGCGGAAGGGCAGGTCGGCGGGCGTGTCCGGGATCCGCCAGCGGACGAGGCGCCCGAGGGTGCGCGTCTCGTCGAGGCGCACGCGGGCCGCCGCCGCCCACAGCGCGTCGGGGTCGGCGAACGCCTCCCGACGGTGCACGGCGTGCACCTGGGGGGCGGGCAGCCAGGCGTCGAGGTCCTCGGGACGCATGTGCCCGCGGGCTACGACGCCTGGGGCTGGGGCGCTGGCGGGCGCCGGGCCGCGCCGCGCAGGATCCACAGCGCGGGGGCGACGACGAGCGCCGCGCCGCCCAGAGCGAGCGCGGCGATCCCGACCGCGGTGAGCGCGACGCCGCCGGCGAGCGCGAGGGCGGCGCCGGTCAGCCCCGAGAGCAGGTCGTTGAAGCCGAGCAGGCGGCCGCGCTCGCCGGCGTGGGTGCGGTCGGCGAGCTGGGCGGTGGCCGCGACGAAGGACAGGTTCCAGCCCAGGCCGAGCCCGAAGAGGACCAGGGCCGTGGCCGGGACGCTCTGCACCCAGAGCAGGCCCAGCGCCGAGGCGGCCATGACCAGCAGCCCGCCGGCCAGCGAGGGCGTGCGGCCGATGCGGTCCACGACGTCGCCGACCACGAGCACGAGCGCGTACATGCCGAGCACGTGCGCGCCGATGATGGGGAACACCGTGTGCCCGGCGTGACCGAGGTGGTCGACGACGACCGCGCCGGTGAGGGTCATCGTCCCCACCATGACCCCGAAGCTCGCCTGGGCGGCGACGAGCGAGGGGAGGACCCCGGGACGGGCGAGCAGCTCGCGCAGGGGCGCGGCGGAGGGCGGGGCCGCCTCGTCGCCGAGGTCGAGGAGCTGGGCGATGCGGCGCGGGTCGGGGCGCACCGCGAGCACGAGGGCGAGGCCGACGACCATGAAGCCGCTCGCGGCGAGCCAGAGCACGGCGAGCGCGTCGCCGTCGAGCTCGCGGCCGGCGAGGAGGGGGCTGAACACGGCGGGCCCGAGGATCGCGCCGAACACGGCGCCGACGAGCACGAGCCCGATCCCGCGGGCACGGCGCTCGGGCGGGTACATGTCCGCGGCCGCGGTTCGCGCGAGCAGCGAGGTGCCGCTGGCCGCCCCGACGCCGACCAGCCCCAGGAGGACGAGCGCGGCCGTCCCGGTGGCGCTGCCCCAGGCGGCGAGCCCGCCGCCGAGCGCACCCGCGACGAAGCCCCCGGCGAGCACGGGCACGCGGCCGACCCGGTCCATCGCCCGCCCGGCCGGCAGCGCCGCGAGCGCGCCCGCGGCGAGGACGATCGCCGGCCCGAGGCCGAGCAGCCCCTGGACGCCGACGACGAGCACGAGGGTGAGCGACGCGACGGCTGCCGAGAGCTGCAGCATCCCCGAGTTCGCCGCCAGCGCGGCCGACAGCAGGGCCGTGTTGCGGCGGACGGGGAGGCTGCCGGGGACGGCCATGGCGCCCACCGTAGCCACGCGCGCCTACCGGCGGCGGGGCAGCGCGGCGAGGAGGTCGATGCCGCGCACCGCGGCCTCCCGCACGCGGGGCTGGCGCTCGCGGCGCCGCTCGAGCTCCTCCGGCGTGTAGCAGTGCACGTCGGCCGGCGCGCCCATCTCCTGGCCGTCCCACAGGCTCCCGGCCAGGAAGACCCGCTCGAGCCAGGGCACGCCGGCGAAGGCCTCCGAGACGAGCACGACGACGTACTCGGGTCCCCGCTCGCGCTGGGGACCCGCGCCCCGCAGGTCGGCGACCTTGGCGCCCCCGAGCATCGCGCGGGCCAGCGGCCAGCGGCCGTCGATGCGCGACACGTAGCGCAGGAGCTCGACGCGGTTGAGCCCGTCGAGGTCCAAGGGCCTCAGCGCCGGCGCAGGGCGAGGGCGAGGGTCACGCCCCAGGCGACCCCGGCGACGAGCAGGAGCTGGGCGTAGGGCGAGGCGGTCTCGCCGCGCACGAGCTGGACGACGACCGCGACGGTCAGGACGAGGGTGAGCACGTTGCCGATCGCGCGCTCGGCGGCGTGCTCGGCGGCGCGGCGGCGCTCGCGGGCCATGGGTGCATGATGCACGGCTCGGGTAGGTCCCCGTGGTGCCGCTCCCCGCCCCGCGCCCCGACGGGACCTGCCTGGTCACGGGAGCGTCGTCGGGCATCGGGCGCGAGCTCGCCCGCGCGCTCGCCGCGCGAGGGCTGGGCGTCACCCTCGTGGCCCGGCGCGAGGAGCGCCTGCGCGCCCTGGCCGACGAGCTCGCCGCGGCCCACGGGATCCGCGCGGAGGTCGCAGCCTGCGACCTCACCGACGCCACGGCACGTGCGGGCCTCCTCGCCGCGGTCGCCGCCCGTGGCCTCGAGGTCGACGTGCTCGTGAGCAACGCCGGGATCACGAACGTCGGCCGGATCGCCGACCTCGACCCCGCCGACGAGGTCGAGCTCGTGCGCACGAACGTGGAGGCCGTCGTCGACCTGACCCCCCGCCTCGTGCCGGGCATGGTCGCGCGCGGGCGCGGTGGCGTGCTCACCGTGGCCTCCATCGCCGCCTTCCAGCCCTCGCCGAACCAGGCGAGCTACGCGGCCTCCAAGGCCTTCCTGCTCAGCTACTCCGACGCCCTGGCGGGCGAGCTCGTGGGGACCGGGGTGACCGTGACCGCCCTGTGCCCGGGGCCCGTGCCCACGGAGATCTTCGCCCGCGCGGCGGGCGGCACGAACCCCGTCGACCGCATGCCCGACCTGTTCTGGCGGCCGGCCGAGGAGGTGGCCGGCGCGGCGGTGGAGGGCCTCGACCGCGGTGACCTGCACGTCTTCGTGGGCGCGCCGAACCGCCTCGGCGCGCTCGCGGCGCAGCACCTGCCCCGCCTGCGCGGCGGGCTCGGCCTCGCCGCCCGGCTGTTCAC
>JALYMR010000224.1 GCA_030773615.1 Actinomycetota bacterium | reverse complement strand
GGCCGTGCCCGCAGGCGACGGGGTGCCCGAGCGCAAGCTCGCCTGGCTTCGCGCCCTCGCCGACGCCGCGCTCGAGGGTCGCCTCGACGGCGCCCGGCTGCGCGCGCTCGAGCCCGAGCAGGCGCTCGCCGAGCTGCGCCTCCTGCCGGGCATCGGCCCGTTCGGCGCCGAGCTCGTGCTTTTGCGGGGCGCCGCCCCCCCCGACCGCTTCCCCCTGCACGAGCGCCGCCTGCACGCCGAGATGGCCCACCGCTACGGGCTGGCCGACCCGACGCCGGCCGAGCTCGCGGCCCTCGCCGACCGCTGGCGCCCCTACCGCACGTGGGCGGCGCTGCTCCTGCACACGGACCGTGAGGACCGCACGGGCGAGATCGCGGGGAGGGTGACCGCGGCGGCTGAGCGTCGTTGACAAGCGACCCCAAGTTCGTACCATGGCGCACAAGACGATCGCGACAAGGGGATCGAGCCACGTGCTGATCGACGTCAAGGGCCGCAACACCCCCGTCACCGACGAGCTGCGCGACCTCGTGGAGCGCCGCTTCCGGAAGGTGGCGAACCAGGTCTCCGACCTCGCCCGGCTCGAGGTCGAGCTGCTCGAGGAGCGCAACCCGGCGATCGCCGCCTCCCAGGTCGCGGAGGTCACCCTCAAGCTCAAGGGCGTGACCCTGCGCGCCCGCGAGGCCGGGGTGGACATGCGCCACGCGATCATCGAGTGCTCGGACGAGCTCGCGCGCCAGGTCAAGCGCCACCGGGACAAGCGCCGGGGCCGCCGCGAGGCGCGCGAGGAGCAGCCCACGGTCGCCCGGTAGCGGCGCGGGGTCGCGTCCCTGGCGGGCAGGGGGCCGTCGCTACCCTCACCTCATGTCGATCCTCGAGCGCGCGCTTCGCATGGGCGAGGCGAAGCAGTTCCGGCAGTTCGAGAAGCGCGTGAAGGCGATCAACGAGCTCGAGGCCGAGCTCGAGGGGCAGTCCGACGAGGCCCTGCGCGAGCACGTCGCCGACCTGCGCGAGGAGCTGCGCGAGACGCCTGAGGGCGATGTGGAGCGGGTGCTCGACCAGCTCTTGCCCGAGGTCTTCGCGCTCGTGCGCGAGGCCGCGAAGCGCACGCTGCGCATGCGCCACTTCGACGTGCAGCTCATCGGCGGCATGGTGCTCCACTCGGGGTCGATCGCCGAGATGCGCACGGGCGAGGGCAAGACGCTCACGGCGACCCTGCCCGTCGTCCTGAACGCGCTGACCGGGCGCGGGGTGCACCTCGTCACCGTCAACGACTACCTCGCCCGCCGCGACGCGGACTGGATGCGCCCGGTCTACGAGCTCCTCGGCCTGAGCGTCGGCGTGCTGCAGAACATGCAACCCCACGAGGACAAGCGGGCCGCCTACGCCGCGGACATCACCTACGGGACGAACTCCGAGTTCGGCTTCGACTACCTGCGCGACAACATGGCGCAGTCGCTCGAGGAGAAGGTCCAGCCCAACCACAGCTTCGCGATCGTCGACGAGGTCGACAACATCCTCATCGACGAGGCGCGGACGCCGCTCATCATCTCGGGCGCCCCCGAGCAGGCGGCCGACCTCTACGTGCAGTTCGCCCGCCTGGCCAAGCAGATGGTCCCGGGCAAGCGTCCCGAGGGGCTCGACCCGCGCCAGAAGAAGGAGTTCGTCGCCGACTTCGACTTCGAGTTCGACGAGAAGCACAAGACGGTGTCCGTCACGGAGGAGGGGGTAACCAAGGCGGAGCGCTTCCTCGGCCTGCAGCACCTCTACCGCGCCGAGAACGGGCACCTGGTCAACCACCTCCAGCAGGCGCTGAAGGCCGAGTCGCTCTACAAGCGCGACGTGGACTACGCCGTCATCGACGGCGAGGTGAAGATCATCGACGAGTTCACGGGGCGGATCCTCGAGGGCCGGCGCTGGTCGGAGGGCCTGCACCAGGCCGTGGAGGCCAAGGAGGGGGTGCGCGTCCAGGAGGAGAACCAGACCCTCGCGACGATCACGCTGCAGAACTTCTTCCGCCTGTACGACAAGCTCGCGGGCATGACGGGGACGGCGCTCACCGAGGCGACGGAGTTCATGAAGATCTACAAGCTCCCCGTCATCGAGGTCCCCACGAACCGCCCCATGCAGCGCCAGGACCTCAACGACCAGGTCTACAAGACCCGGGACGGCAAGTGGCACGCGGTGGCCGAGGAGATCGCCGTGCGCCACGAGCACGGACAGCCGGTGCTCGTGGGCACGATCTCCGTCGAGGTCTCCGAGCTGCTGTCGGGCGCCCTGCGCCGCCGCGAGATCCCCCACACCGTGCTCAACGCGAAGCCGGAGTACGCCGAGCGCGAGGGCGACGTCGTGGCCGAGGCGGGGCGGCCCGGCGCGGTGACCATCGCGACGAACATGGCCGGCCGCGGCGTGGACATCAAGCTCGGCGGCAACGCGGAGCACCTCGCGCGCCTCGAGCTGACGAAGCTCGGCCTGCAGCCCGGCGATCCCGACTACGACGAGCGCCTGGCCGACGTGCTGCCCGCGCTCGAGCGGCGCGTGGAGGAGGATCGCGAGCGGGTGGTGGCCGCCGGCGGCCTGTACATCTGCGGCACCGAGCGCCACGAGTCGCGACGCATCGACAACCAGCTGCGGGGGCGGTCGGGCCGTCAGGGCGACCCCGGCGAGTCACGCTTCTTCCTGAGCGCGGAGGACGACCTCGTCCGGCTGTTCGCGGGCGACCGCATCTACAAGATCCTCGATCGGCTCGGCGACGTCGACGAGGAGGGCCACGAGCTGCCCATCGAGGCCGGCATCCTCTCGAAGCAGATCGAGAAGGCCCAGCGAAAGGTCGAGGAGCAGAACTTCCTCATCCGCAAGCGCGTGCTCGAGTACGACGACGTGATGAACGAGCAGCGGCGGATCGTCTACGCCTACCGCGACGAGGTGCTCGAGGGCAAGGACATGGGCGACGTCGCCCGCGAGGAGGTCGCCGGGGTCCTGCGGCGCCTCGTCGACGAGCACACGCCGGGCGACTACCTCGAGGACTGGGACCTCGACGGCCTGTTCGTCGCCCTGGACGACATCTTCCCCGTCGCCGTCACCGCCGCCGACCTCGATCCCCAGACGACGGACCGCGAGGCGCTCGTCGATCGGATCGTCGACGACGCGCTCGCTCTCTACGGCCGGCGCGAGGCGGAGCTCGGCGAGGAGCTCACGCGGGCGGTCGAGCGCTACCTGCTGCTCAACATCATCGACCAGCGCTGGCGCGAGCACCTCTACGACATGGACTACCTGCGCGAGGGCATCCACCTTCGCGGGTTCGCCCAGGAGCAGCCCATCGTCGCCTACAAGAACGAGGCGTTCACGCTCTTCACCGACCTGATGCACGCCATCTGGTCGGACTTCGCCCGGATGATCTTCCACATCGACGTCCAGGTGGAGGGCGACGGCGCCGGCGGCGGGCCGGTGGCGCCCCCCGCGCCGCGGCGCGCGGCGCCGGGCACGGGGACGCGCAACGCGCGCGTGTCCTACTCGGGCGGCGCGGCGGGCAACCCGCCGAGCGGTCCCGTCAACGGCGGCGCCCCTCGGGGGACCGCGATCGCCCAGGAAGAGCCCGAGCCGGTCGGGGTGGAGCAGCGCCGGGTCGCCCCCGACGAGCAGATCGGCCGCAACGACCCATGCTGGTGCGGATCGGGCAAGAAGTTCAAGCGCTGCCACGGCCGCTGAGCGCCGAGCTCGGTCCCTGGGCGGCCCTGCGCGACGGCCGCGTCGTCCTCGTCCGGCCCGTCGAGCCCACGGATCGCGCCCTCGTGCTCGAGGTGTTCGCCGGGCTGTCGGAGGACTCGCGGCTGCGGCGCTTCCTCGCGCCGCTGACGCGCCTGCCGGCGGACGAGCTCGCCCTGCTCGAGCGCGTCGACCATCATGACCACGAGGCCCTCGCGGCCGTCGACGCGTGGAGCGGCGAGCCGCTCGGCGTCGCGCACTACCTCCGACTGGCGCCGGAGGGCCGGGTGGCGGAGGCGGCGTTCGCGGTGGTCGACGGCTCCCAGGGCCAGGGCGTGGGCCGCCTGCTGCTCGGGCACCTCGCCCAGCGCGCCCAGGACGAGGGGGTCACCCGCTTGACGGCCTTCGTGCGCCACGGCAACCCCCGCGCGGTCAGGCTGCTCTCCGACCTCGGGCGCGCGACCGCGACGGCGGGCGATGACGGGACCGACCTCGAGATCGAGCTCGACCCGGACGGCGCACCGTCGCTGCCCGCGCAGCTCGGGCGCCTCGCCTGGCGCTCCGCCCTGGCCTGGTCGCCGGCCCGCCCGCTGCGCGCGCTGCCCGAGCTGCTGCGCGCGGTCAGCCCCCGGGCTGCAGCATCCCGTTGACCGTCAGCCGGTAGCGGGCCGGGCGGTCGACCGCCTCGCTCGGGTCGTCGTGCGTGACGATCGCGCCGACCACGTCCGCCCGCCGCGCCCCGCGCACGAGCGAGCGCAGCCGGCGGCGGCCGAGCGCCACCCGGTGCCCCGCTCCCAGGCGC
>JALYMR010000223.1 GCA_030773615.1 Actinomycetota bacterium | reverse complement strand
GGCCGCCTCGTCGAGCACGCGGCGGATGCGCTTGCTCGACACGCCCCCGCGGGTCCCCAGGCCCTGGGCGAACTGGCTCACGCGCAGCTCCTCGAGCATCCAGGGCATCTCGCGCAGGGGCTCGGCGAGTGGCCGTCCCCGCGGCCAGCGCTCGAGCCGGTGCCGGTAGGCCTCCTCGAGCTCGTGGACGGCACGCATGCGGTCACGGTCGTTCGCCGGCGCGTCGGCCAGGCGGGCGAGGCGGCGGACGGCGGCCTGGAGGTAACGCTCGATGTCGGCCAGGCGGGCCGCACCGGTGGCGGTGACGAAGCCCGGGTGCACGAGCCGCGCGAGCTGCGCCTCGACGTCGCGCCGGGCGGGCTGCACCGCGGGGGCGGTGAGGCCCTCGAGGGCGCGCTGGACCTCGCGGGCGGCGTCGAGGATGCGCACGACGCGCTCGACGACGGCCTGGGTCGCGTCGGCCAGCCGGGCGGCGACGCCATCGCGCAGGCGCGCGAAGCCGGCCTCGTCCCAGGCAGGGCCGCCGGCCTGGGCGACCAGGGCGTCGACCGCCGCGTCCAGGCAGTCCTCGAGCACGGCGCGGACGCTGCCGTGGGGGGCGACGGCGAGCGTGAGCTGCGCGGCGGTGCCCAGGCGGTCCTGCACGGCGCGCAGGGGGGAGGGCACGCCGAGCAGGAGCAGGCGGCGGGTGCCGGCGCGCATCGCGGTGCGCTGCGCCTCGCGGGTGTCGAGCACCTGCACGCCGACGCCGTCGCCCTCGTCGACGAGCGCGGGGTAGCCGCGCACGGAGCCGCCCGTGCCGGGGAGCGCGACCGTGCGCGGGAGCGTCCCGATCGTCCAGGCCCGCAGCCCGTGGCGCTCGAGCTTCGCGCTGGCGCGCGCGAGCTCGGCCCGCAGCCGGGGGCGCAGCGCCTCGAGCAGGGCGCCGAGGTCCCTGCCCTGCGCGAGCACCCCGACCTGCTCGTCCTCGACCCGGAAGGTCATGCGTAGGTGGGGCGGGAGGCGCTCGAGGTCGAACGCCTCGCGGGGCATCCGGACGCCTCTCAGCCGCTCGAGCTCGCGGGCGAGGGCGTCGAGCAGCGGCTCGCGCCGAGGGGCGAGGCGCTCGAGGACCTGCGCGGCCACCTCGGGGACGGGGACGAGCTGGGTGCGCTGCTCCTTGGGCAGGGCGCGGATGAGCGCGGTGACGAGCTCGCGGCGCAGCCCGGGCACGAGCCAGGCGAACTCGCCGGCGGCGTCGCCCAGCGCGGCGAGCGCGCGCAGCGGCACGTGCACGGTCACCCCGTCGTCCTCCGCGCCCGGCTCGAACCGGTAGCTCAGCGGCAGGCGCAGATCGCCCTGCTGCCATTCCTGCGGGAAGTCGCGGTCGTCGAGGGCGGCCGCCGCGTGCGGGTCGAGGAGCACCTCGCGGGTGAGCGTGAGCAGGTCGGGGTGGTGGTGGCGCTCCTCGCGCCACCAGCGGTCGAAGTGCGCGCCGGAGACGACCTCCGCCGGGACCCGGGCGTCGTAGAACGCGAAGAGCGCCTCGTCGTCGACGCGCAGGTCGCGCCGCCGCAGGCGCTCCTCGAGCGCCTCGATCTCCTCCACGAGGCGGCGGTTCTCGGCGAAGAACGCATGACGGGTGTCCCAGTCGCCCTCCACGAGCGCGCGGCGGATGAAGAGCTCGCGGGACAGCGCGGGGTCGATGCGCCCGTAGGCGACGCTGCGCCCGGCGACGATGGGCAGCCCGAACAGGGTCACGCGCTCCCGGGCGACGACCGACGCCCGCCGGCGCTCCCAGTGGGGCTCCTCGTAGGTGCGCTTGACGAGGTGCTCGGCGAGCGGCTCGACCCACCCGGGCTCGACTCTCGCCACGGTGCGCCCCCACAGCCGCGAGGTCTCGACGAGCTCGGCCGCCACGATCCATCCCGGCTGCCGGCGGGCCAGGGCGGAGCCGGGGAAGATCGCTAAGCGCGCGCCGCGCGCGCCCAGGTACTCGCGGCGCTTGGCGTCCCGCATGCCGAGGTGGGAGAGCAGGCCGGACAGCAGGGCGACGTGGACGGCCTGCGCCCCGGCCGGCTCGCGCCCCAGCCGCACGCCGGCGGCCTTCGCCGCCTGGCGGACCTGGGCCACGAGGTCCTGCCACTCGCGTACCCGCAGGTGGTGCAGGAACTCCGCCCGGCAGCGGCGGCGGAAGGCGCTGGCCGAGAGGTCGCGCTGCTGGTCACGCAGGTGGCGCCACAGGTTCAGGAAGGCGAGGAAGTCCGACGTCTCGTCGGCGAAGCGGGCGTGCAGCGCGTCGGCGGCCGCCTGCTGGTCGGCCGGTCGCTCCCGGGGATCCTGGATGGACAGCGCGGCGGCGATCACGATGACCTCGTCGGCGCACCCGAGGCGGTCCGCCTCGAGGACCATGCGCCCCAGCCGCGGGTCGAGGGGCAGGCCGGCGAGCCGGCGTCCGAGGGCGGTGAGCCGGCGCCCCGGGTCCTGCGCGCGGGCGTCGAGCGCCGCGAGCTCGTGCAGCAGGGCGAGGCCGTCGCGGATCTGCCGGCGGTCGGGCGGGTCGAGGAAGGGGAAGTCCTCGACCTCGCCGAGGTCGGCGGCGGCCATCTGCAGGATGACCGAGGCGAGGTTCGTGCGCAGGATCTCGGGGTCGGTGAAGCGGGGGCGGGCGAGGAAGTCCTCCTCGCTGTAGAGGCGGATGCAGATGCCCTCGGAGGTGCGCCCGCAGCGGCCCTTGCGCTGGTCGGCGGAGGCCTGGGAGACCGGCTCGATGGGCAGGCGCTGCACCTTCAGCCGAGCGCTGTAGCGGCTGATCCGCGCCGTCCCGGGGTCGACGACGTAGCGGATGCCGGGCACGGTGAGCGACGTCTCGGCGACGTTCGTGGCCAGGACGACCCGGGTCGCGGCGTGCGGCCGGAAGATCCTCTGCTGCTCGGCGGTGGACAGGCGCGCGTACAGGGGCAGGACCTCGACGTCGGAGCGCACCCGGCCTCGCAGGGCCTCGGCGGTGTCCCGGATCTCGCGCTCGCCGCTGAGGAAGACGAGCACGTCGCCGGGCCCCTCGCGCAGCAGCTCGTCGACCGCGTCGCCGATCGCGTCCGTCTGGTCGCGGTCCCCGCCGTCCCCGTCGTCCTCGGGGCCGGCGACCGGCCGGTAGCGCACCTCGACGGGGAAGGTGCGGCCGGAGACCTCGACGACGGGGGCGTCGTCGAAGTGGCGCGCGAAGCGCTCGGGGTCGATCGTGGCCGAGGTGATGATGAGCTTCAGGTCCGGGCGCTTCGGCAGCAGGCGCCGGACGTAGCCGAGCAGGAAGTCGATGTTCAGGCTGCGCTCGTGCGCCTCGTCGACGATGATCGTGTCGTAGCGGCGCAGGAGGCGGTCGCGCTGGATCTCGGCGAGCAGGAGCCCGTCGGTCATCACCCGCACGAGCGTGTCCTCGCGCGAGCGGTCGCTGAAGCGCACGGCGTAGCCCACCGCCTCGCCGAGGGGCACCCGCAGCTCGTCGGCGATCCGCTCGGCGACGGTGCGGGCGGCGAGGCGGCGGGGCTGGGTGTGGGCGATCGTCCCGCGCACCCCGCGCCCGAGCTCGAGGCAGAGCTTGGGCAGCTGCGTCGTCTTGCCCGACCCGGTCTCCCCGGCCACGACGACGACCTGGTGGTCGCCGATCGCCGCGAGCAGGTCCTCGCGGCGGGCGCTGACCGGAAGCTGCTGCGGGTAGCTCACGACGGGGACGGCTGCGCGGCGACGCGCGACGCGCGCCTCGGCCTGCTCGAGCTCCGCGGTCAGCCGAGCCAGGTCCTCGCCCCGGGCGTCCGCGTCGTCCGTGCGGCGCAGACGGTCCAGGCGCCGCGCCAGGCGGTGCTCGTCGGCGAGGGTGAGCTCGCCGAGGCGCGCGCGCAGCGCGGCCGATCCGTCATCTGCAGGCACCTCTCGAGAGTAGGTTCGGTGCCCATGCCCCTCGCCCGGACGGCGTTCCCCATCGGCGCCCAGGCCACCGTCGAGGAGCTCGAGCGCGACCCGCACCCGCTGCTCGCGCGACTGCGCGAGCACGAGCCCGTCTCGTGGCTGCCCGCGCTCGACGGCTGGCTCGTCACCCGCCGCGACCTCGCCCTGCGGGCCATGCGCGACCCCGCGCTCACGGTCGACGACCCGCGCTTCTCCACCGCCCAGGTCGTCGGGCCGAGCATGCTCTCGCTCGACGGCGCCGAGCACGCCCGCCATCGGCGTCCCTTCGCGCGCCCCTTCCGCCTGGACGCCACCCGCGAGCGCTTCACGGCCGTGGTGGCCGAGGGGAGCGGGCGGCTGGTCGACGCCATCGCGCCGGCGGGTCGCGCCGAGCTGCGCCGAACGGTGGCCGGGCCCCTCGCCGCCGCGGTGACGATCCACGCGCTCGGCCTGGCCGAGGCGGACCCCGCCGAGGTCCTCGGCTGGTACGACGCGATCGTCGGCTCCGTGAGCGGCATCGCCGCGGGCCGGCTGGCCACGGAGGGGGGGCGCCGGGGGTTCGTGGCGCTGCGGGCGGCGATCCTCACCGCCCTGGACGACGACGACCGCTCGTCGCTCGTGGGGGCCGCCGTGAGCGACGCCGGGGGCCTCGGGCGCGACGAGGTGGTGGCGAACGCCGCCGTCCTGCTCTTCGGCGGGATCGAGACGACGGAGGGCATGATCCTCAACGCCGTCCTGCACCTGCTCGCGCACCCCGACGAGCGCGCGCTCGTCGCCGCCGACCCGAGCCTCCTGCCCGGCGCCGTCGAGGAGTCCCTGCGCCTCGAGCCCGCCGCCGCGGTCGTCGACCGCTACGCGGTTCGCGAGGTGCCGCTCGGCGACGCGGTCCTCGGCGAGCGCGAGCTCGTCACGGTCTCCATCGCCGGGGCCAACCGCGACCCCGCGGTGTTCGCCGAGCCCGACCGCTTCGACGTGCGCCGCGCGAACGCCGGCCTGCACGTCGCGTTCGCCGCCGGCCCGCACGTCTGCATCGGGATGCACCTCGCGCGCCTGGAGGCGCACGTCGCGATCGGCGAGCTCCTCGGTCGCCTGCCCGGGCTGCGCCTGGACCCCGAGCACCCCGCCGCGCCCCGCGGCCTCGTGTTCCGCAAGCCGCCGGCGCTGCACGTCGTGTGGGACTAGGCGCCCCTCGCCTCGCCCGCCACGAGCGCCGCGCAGACGGCGGCGAGCGCGGCGAGCGCCGGCAGCCGCGTCGCGAGGGGGACGAGCGCGAGGCACGCGGCGACCGCGACCAGGCGCTGCGGCTCGACGAGCCGCAGGCAGCGGCGCCGGAAGGCGACCTGCGCGAGGAGGTTCACCGCGACGCCGCCGAACAGCGCGCCTGCCGCCACGAGCTTGAGCGGCTCGTCGACCCCTCGAGGGTCTTCTTGATCCCGAGGGCGAGCAGCACGATGCCCGCGATCATCGGCAGGTGCAGAAAGCTGTACGCGTCGCGCGCCGTCGTGTTGCGCTCGCGCCCGTGCAGCCCGCGGAGGCGGTGCTCCACCCGCGCCCCCACCCCGTCGAAGTAGGTCCACCCCAGGGCGGCGGCCACGGTCACGCCCAGGACCGCGGCGAGCACGGGGCCGGGACCGAGCTCGACGTCGGAGGCTCCCACCCCGATGGCCACGATCGACTCGCCCAGCGCGATGATCACGACGAGCCCGTGGCGCTCGGCGAAGTGCCCCGGCGACAGGCGCCAACCGCCGATCCCCCGCAGGCCGCCGCCCACGAAGTCGAGGGCCAGCACGAGCCCCCACACGGCGAGCTGGGCGGCGCCATCCAGGGCGGCGGCGCCGAGCAGCAGGGTGGGGGCGAGCGCGGCGGTCGGGGCGAGCGCGCGGGCCGCCTGGCGGACGTCGACGTGCTCGCTGGCCTCCGCGAGCAGGCCGATGTGAACCACGCGCACGACGAGGTAGGCGCCGGCCAACAGCAGCGCGTCGCCCTCGAAGGCGCCTGGGATGGCCAGGGCGGCGACGAGCATGGCGGCCATGGCCCGCGAACATCGCCACGCGGACGGCGCGCCGACCGGCATCGAGCTCGTTCGTGAGCCACGCGTAGGCGCCCCACGCCCACCAGATCACCGCCAGGACG
This sequence comes from Actinomycetota bacterium, assembly GCA_030773615.1. Lineage (GTDB taxonomy): Bacteria > Actinomycetota > Thermoleophilia > Solirubrobacterales > Solirubrobacteraceae > JALYMR01. The sequence goes on along the minus strand of JALYMR010000223.1, from coordinate 3,682 downwards.
AGCAGCCCTCGCAGGAGGCCGACCCAGGTCGGGTCGTCGGCCATGCGCGCCGTGACCTGGGTGATGGCGAAGACGAAGACGAGGTCGAAGAAGAGCTCGAGCGGCTCGACGCTCTTGTCGGACTCGCTCGGCTGCTCGCCCGTCTCGATCGCGCTCGGTGCGGCCGGGGTCACGTGCGGAAGCTTCGGTCCTCCGTGCGGCGCTCGTGATGCTCGGCGGTGAACGGGGTCTCGGGGAAGCGCGCGGTCAGCTCGGCGACGATCTCGACGGCGTCGCCGTCGAGGATGGTCCCGTCGTCGAGCACGGCGACCGGGACGATCCGCGAGCCGACGGCCTCCTCCATCGCGTCGCGCTCCTCCGGCCGGGGCGCGACCTGACGCGCGACGTAGTCCACGCCGAGCTCGGTCAGGCGCTGGCGGACGAGGTGCGAGAACGGGCACCACTCGGCTTGGTAGAGCTGCAGCATGGGTGGTCCGATCGGACGGGGACGGAGCCCTGGGGTGCCCGCCGGCGGCGCGCCCGACACGCGGCGTCAGTTCAGCCGCGCGCGCAGCGTCCGCAGCTCGAGGCGCAGCGCCTCGGCCAGCGGGGCCGGCGCCGGGAGCGCGAGCCGCATGGAGGCGGCGCGGATGGCGGCGGCGAGGTGGCCGCGGCGCTCGAACGAGGCCACGAGGTTGTTGAGCATCCGCAGGGCGATCTCCGCCGGGCGCGCCGGGTCCGCCCGGCCCTGCCCGGCCCCGGCGCCGAGGACGCGCGCGGCGAACGGGTCGAGCACGAGCGGGGGCGTCGCGCCGAAGTGCCCGACGACGAAGTGCCCCGGCAGGTTGAGGCCGGCGAGGGGGATCCCCGCCCGCCGCGCGACCTCGATGTACACGACGGAGAGGAGGATGGGCAGCCCGCGGCGGCGCGCGAGCACGAGGTCGAGCATGGAGTTGTCCGGGTCGTCGTAGCGCTCCCGGTCGCCGGCGAAGCCGTGGACGGCGCCGAGGAGCTCCGTGCAGGCGCGCGCCTGCGCCTGCGGCGTCGCCGGGATCGTCGCCGTGGCCTCGACGAGCTCGGCGCCGAGCGCGTCGAGCCGCGCGAGCGCGCCCGCGGCGTCCACCTCGTGGAACTCGGCGGCGAGCGCGAGCGCGAGCTCGTCGAGGGCGGGGTCCGGGGCGGCGGCGAGCTCGGCGAAGGGCGGCAGGTCGGGCATCGGGCGCTCAGGACGCCTGTGCGAAGCGCTCGGCGAGCACCTGGGCGTGCAGGGGGAAGACGACGTCGTCGCGGGGCCCGTCGGCCACCACGAGCCCGGAGACCTCGGGCGAGGGCGCGAAGGCGCTCAGCGCGTCCCGGCGCACCGACGGGGCGGTGCCGAAGACGAGCAGCGTGCCGTCGGGTGCCGAGAGCACGCGGGTCTCCCGGATCGCCTCGGGGTCGACGCGCACGCCGGTCTCCTCGGCCGCCTCCCTGGCGGCGGCGTCCTGCCAGCGCTCGCCGTGCTCGATGAAGCCGCCGGGCAGCGCGAGCCCGAGCGGAGGGATGGCCCGGCGCACGAGGAGGATCCCGGCGTCGGCGACGGGCAGGACGAGGACGGCCACGGGCAGCGGGTTGCGGAACGTCACGTTGCCGCAGGCCGAGCAGTTCCGCGGCCAGCCGAGGCCGTCCGGGAAGCGCTGTCCGCAGAAGGAGCAGTGCGAGAGGGGCGCGGGCCGCGGCACGCGTCGACTCTAGGAGGGGGCGGGTCGCCGGGTCGCCTCGCGCGGGCGCAGCTCGACGGCCGGGGCCGGGGCGAGCAGCGTCGTGAGGCTGCAGCGCGGGTCGCGCGGCGAGGGTCGCTGCTCACGCAGGACGACCGCCGACCACGGGCCGCCCGCGTCGAGCTCGGCGGCGAGCTCCGGGGCGAGCTCGCGCGGCACCCAGCCCACCTGCCCGGCGCCCTCCGGCGTGCACGGCGTGCACGGCGATCGCGTTGCGGTCGTGCTCGTTGGCCGGGTCGCGCCGCAGGACGAGCGGCGCGCCGGGCGCGAGCCCCGGGTCTTGCAGGACGTCGGCGTGGTGGCGTCCCGCGCCGGCCACGCCCGCCACGCGCAGCCCCCGCCGCGCGAGCTCGGGGGCGTCGCGGGCCAGGGGCCGACCCGATCCGGGGTCGACGGGGTGGAAGCCCGCGAGCCACACGACGCCGCCGTCGTCGGGGTACCAGTAGCGCTCCTCGTAGATGACGTCGACGACGCGCCGGTCACGCCTCTGCCCCCGGCGTCGGCGGCGCGCTCACGGGCCGGACGAGCTCGTGCAGGAAGCGCTGGGCGCATTGACGAACGCGCGCGTCAGTCGCGTCGGCAGCGCGTCCTCCCAGGCCACCGCCGTCGCCCCGTCCTCGTCGAGCTCGTAGATCCGGGCCCCGGGCACGGCCAGGAGCACCGGCGAATGCGTGGCCACGATGAACTGGGCGCCGGCCGACGCCGCGCGGTGGACCACCGCGAGGAAGGCCAGCGCGCTCGTGACGGAGAGCGCCGCCTCGGGCTCGTCGAGGACGAAGAGGCCGTCGGCGCCGAACCGGTTCGAGGCCAGGGCGAGGAAGGACTCGCCGTGGGACTGCTCGAGCAGGGGGACGTCGCCGTAGACCGTCAGCTCCTCGTGGTCGATGCGCTGGGCGACCCGCGAGAAGCTCTCGGCGCGCAGGAAGAAGGCCTGCCGGGGCTTGCGCCGCCCGACTTCGAGCTCGAGCGCGGGCCCGAGCCGCTCGCCGCTCGGGCGCCGCGGGCCGAGCTCCGTACCCGTGGTGCCGCCCTCGGCGTCGAAGCGCAGGGCGTCGGCGAGGGCCTCGATGATCGTCGACTTGCCGCTGCCGTTCTCGCCCACGAGGAAGGTGACCGGGGCGTCGAAGCGCAGCCCCGCGAGCGCGCGCACGGCCGGCAGGTCGAAGGGGAAGCCCCCGGACGCCGCGCCGGCCTGGAGCCGCGCCCCGAGCAGGAAGGGTCCCGGACCGTAGGGGCGGCGGTCGGGGCGGCGGGACGCGGAGCGAGGCTACGCCGCCGCGCCCTTCCTCGCGTAGCGTCCCTCGGCGTGTTCGAGCGGTTCGGGGACCAGGCGCGCCAGGCGGTCGTCCTCGCGCACGACGAGAGCCGTGAGCTGGGGCACGAGCTCATCGCCGCCGAGCACCTCCTCCTCGGCGTCCTGGGCGGCGGGAGCGCAGCCGCCGAGCGCCTGAGCGGGCTCGGCGCAGGGGAGGAGGCGGTGCGCGCCGAGGCGCTGCGATGGCTCGGGCGGGGACCGGCGGCGCGCGGGCACGTGGTGCCGCTCACGACGAGCGCCCAGCGCGCGCTCGTGCGCGCGCCCGGGGTGGCCGACGAGGACGGCGACGAATGTCGTCGCCGCCGTCCACCTCGTCGTCGCGCTGGTCGAGGACGAGTCGGTGGTCGAGGTCCTCCGGGCGCTGGCTGGGGCTCCGCCGCGGTCGTCCGCGAGGCGCTTGCCGCGACCCCGCCGCTCGGGGGAGGGCTCGGCGTCGCCGGGGCCGACCCGGGCGGGCCCGACCCCGTCGTCGTCGAGCTCGGCGGGACGACGCTCGGCAACCTGGGCAACGCCCGCGTCGACGCCGGCCTGCTCCTGGCCGTCGCCCTGCGCGGGGGGCAGGTCGCGGGCTGGCTGCGGGAGCGGGGGATCGACCAGCCCGCGATCCGCGAGCGCTTCGGCGCGCTCG
>JALYMR010000222.1 GCA_030773615.1 Actinomycetota bacterium | reverse complement strand
CCTCGTCGTCCGTGTCGTGCCAGTCGCCGCCGATGTCGCCGAGGACGTCGGCGTCCGCCTGACGCGCCCGCAGCCCCTCGCGGGCCGCGTCGATGTCGCCCCCGAGCTCGTCGAGGTCCTGCTCGAGGTCATCGGCGTCCTGGCCGAGGCGCTCCGGCTGCTCCACCGCTCCATCTCCCTCCCGGCGGCCCCCCGCGGCGCCGCCTCCGTCCTCGCGTCCGGTCAGCACTATCCTCGCGCAGATCGCCTCCGAGCGTCCCACCGCGCCGGCGCTCGCCGGCCTCACCGAGCCGGGCGCCGTCCGCGTCCGGCGCGCCCTGCTCTCCGTCTCGGACAAGCGCGGCCTCGTCGACTTCGCCCGCGGGCTGGCCGAGCTCGGCGTCGAGCTCGTCTCCACGGGGGGGACGGCCGCCGAGCTGACCGCGGCCGGGCTGGCCGTGCGCTCGGTGGAGGACCTCACCGGCTTCCCCGAGATGATGGACGGCCGGGTCAAGACCCTGCACCCGAAGGTCCACGCCTCCCTGCTCGCGGTGCGCTCCGACCCCGACCACGTCGCCGCCGCCGAGGAGCACGACGTGGAGTGGGTCGACCTCGTGTGCGTGAACCTCTATCCCTTCGAGCGCACCGCGGCCCGGCGCGGCGTCGCCGACGAGATCGTCCTCGAGCAGATCGACGTCGGCGGGCCGGCCATGATCCGCGCCGCGGCGAAGAACCACCCCTTCTGCGCGGTCGTCGTGCGCCCGGAGGCCTACGACGCGGTGCTCGAGGAGCTGCGCGTGGGGGAGGGGACGATCTCCCTGCCCACCCGGGAGGCGCTCGCCGCCGACGCGTTCTCCTACACGGCGCGCTACGACACCGCGATCGCGCGCTGGTTCGCCGAGCGCACCGAGGGCTTTCCGTCGCTCTTCGTCCGCGCCTACGAGAAGGTGCTCGACCTGCCCTACGGGGAGAACCCGCACCAGCGGGCCGCCTACTACACCGAGGTCGGCGCCCGCCTGCACGTGCTGTCCATGGTCCGCCAGGTCCACGGCGCCCAGCTCTCGTTCAACAACCTGGCCGACCTCGACGCCGCGCGCGCCGTCCTGCGCGAGTTCGAGGTCCCGGCCTGCGTGATCATCAAGCACGGCAACCCGTGCGGGGTGGCGCTCGGGCGCGACAGCGCCGAGGCCTACCGCCGGGCGCTGGCCAGCGACCCCCTGAGCGCGTTCGGGAGCATCATCGCGCTCAACCGGCGGATCGACCGCGCCGCCGCCGAGCTCCTGGCCGACCAGTTCATCGAGGTCCTCATCGCCCCCGCCTACGACGAGGACGCGCTCGCGCTCCTCGGCGAGAAGCCCGCCCTGCGCATCCTCGAGGACGGCGAGCGACGCCGCCCGCTGCCGGGCGACCCCTCCATCCGGCAGGTGACGGGCGGGCTGCTCGTGCAGGACTCCGACTTCGGCGTCGAGGACCGCCTGGAGATGGAGGTCGTCACCCGCCGCCAGCCCCAGGAGGCGGAGTGGAGCGAGATGCTCTTCGCCTGGCGGGTGTGCAAGCACGTGCGCTCGAACGCGATCGTCCTCACGAAGGAGCTCGGCACCGTCGGGGTCGGCGCGGGGCAGATGAGCCGGGTGGACTCCGTGCGCCTGGCCATCGACAAGTCGGGGCTCGAGTCGCTGGACGGGGCGGCGCTCGCCTCGGACGCGTTCTTCCCGTTCGCCGACGGACCGGAGCTCGCGATCGCCTCCGGCGTGCAGGCCATCATCCAGCCCGGCGGCTCGCGGCGCGACGCGGAGGTCGTCGAGGCAGCCGATCGCGCCGGGATCACGATGATCTTCACGAGCAGGCGCCACTTCCGCCACTGAGCCGGCCCCGGAGGGGTAGCCGGGATCCATGCTCACGATCACACGGCGCTGGAGCGCCCTCGTCGCCCTCGTGCTCGCCCTCGGGCTCGCCGCCTGCGGCGACCGCACGAACGAGGAGATCGGCAACTCCGGGGACCGCGAGGGCCAGGCGCCCAACCTGCCCGAGGGGACGAACCCGGCCATCCAGGAGGACGAGTCGGAGACCTCGGACGCCGAGCAGGACCAGGGGGAGGACCAGGAGGCGCGCTAGCGCCCCGTCGCGGCCGGTGCGCGGCCCGTCCATCCGGTCGCGCCCGCAGACTCCTGCGCCCGTGCCGTCGCCCCTCGCCGCCGCCCCGCCCTCCCCGCTCCCCGCGCCCGGCCTGCGCGCCTGGCAGGAGCGCGCGCTCGCCCGGCTCGCTGTGTGGGAGGAGGGCCCCTTCCTCCTCTCGGCCGCGCCCGGGGCCGGCAAGACCCGTCCCGCCCTCGTCCTCGCCCGCGAGCTCCTGCGCCGCCGCGCGGTGGCCCGGGTCGCCGTCGTGTGCCCGACCACGCCGCTCACCCGGCAGTGGTCGGAGGCGGCGGCGCGCCTGGGCGTCGAGCTCGTGCCCGACGCGGAGCACCCGCGCCCGCCCTCCGGGTTCCACGGCGTCGCCGTCACCTACGCGCGCGTCGCGAGCTCGGCGCCTCGGTGGGGCCGCGGCGCGGGGGCCGGGACGCTCGTCATCGCCGACGAGGCTCACCACCTCGGCGAGGACCTCGCATGGGGGACGGGCTTCGCGCACGCCTTCGGCGCCGCGCCCCGCTGGCTCCTGCTCTCCGGTACCCCCTTCCGCTCGGACCAGGGCGCGATCCCGGGCGTGCGCTACGGCGCCGACGGGGTGGCCGAGCCCGACGTTGCCTACGGCTTCGCCGAGGCCGTGCGGGAGGGTGTGTGCCGTCCGGTGGTCTTCGTGCCCTACGACGGCAGGCTGAGCTGGCGCTCGGGCGACGAGGTGGTGGAGTCCTCGTTCTCCGACGCGCTCGCGGGCCGGGAGGCGAGCCGGCGCTACCGGACGGCCATCTCCACCGAGCTCGTCGACGGCCTGCCCCGCATCCTGCGCGCCGCCCACGAGCGCCTCGTGGCGCTGCGCGGCGACGGCCACCGCGACGCCGGCGGCCTGGTGGTGGCCGCCGACGGCGCGCACGCCCGCCGGCTCGCGGCGACCCTGCGCGAGGTCAGCGGCGCCGCCCCGACCGTCGTGCTGCACACCGACCCGCAGGCCCACGCGAAGCTCCAGGGCTTCCGCACGGGCTCCGCGCCCTGGCTCGTGGCGGTCAACATGGTCTCCGAGGGCGTGGACATCCCGCGGCTGCGGGTGGGGGTGTACGCCACCGCGGCGAAGACCGCGCTGGCCTTCCGGCAGATCGTCGGGCGCTTCGTGCGCACGATCCCCGGGCGCCCGGCGGGCGAGCGCAGCTGGCTGTACCTGCCGGCCGACCCCGTTCTACGCACGCTGGCGGCCCAGGTCGAGCAGGAGGTGCGGCCACTCGTGCGCACGCGCGACGAGGGGCCGGACGCGTTCGACGAGCCGCGCGAGCGCCGCGCCAGCGAACCGAGCGAGGCGCCGGCGTTCGTGCCCGTGGCCGCCGACGTGGCGCCGCAGCTCGCGCTGTTCGGCGG
>JALYMR010000221.1 GCA_030773615.1 Actinomycetota bacterium | reverse complement strand
TGTACGACGTGAGGCGGGGCCTCGAAGATGCGGTCCAGGCGCTGGCCGAGGACGTGCAGCGCTCCATCGAGTATCACTACTCGCAGCCCGGCTCGCGGGAGGTGGCGCAGATCTTCGTCTCGGGCGCGGGTGCGGGTGCAGGTGCAGGTGCGGGTGCGGGCGCGGAGGTGCCCTGCGCCAGCAGCTCGAGGGTGCGCCGGGCGTCGAGCCGGCCCCCGGTCACGGTCCGGCCCAGGAGCGCCGGATGGCTGTCCACGCCCCTGAGCAGCGCGTCCTTGACCGTCGCGGGGGTGGCCCCGGGGCTCCGGGCGAGGACGAGCGCGGCGGCGCCGGCGACGTGGGGGGTGGCCATGGACGTCCCGTCCGCGAACCCGTAGCGGGGGGTACCGGTGTCGGGAGCCGGCGGACGCGTGCTGAGGACGTCGACCCCGGGCGCGGCAAGGTCCACCGTGCGGGCGCCGTAGTTCGAGAACGGCGCGAGGCGGTCGTCGCGGTCGCTGGCGGCCACGCAGACGACGTTGGCGAGATCGTACGCGCAGGGGTACTCCCCGACCACGTCGTTGTCGTCGCCCACGCCGTCGCTGCCGCCGTTGCCGGCCGCGACGACGAAGAGCACGTCGCCTGCGGCGGCGATGGCGTCGCGCTCCGCGCGGGAGGGGCTCGAGCCGCCCAGGCTGGCGTTGACCACGCTCGCCCCCTGGCGATCGGCGTACGTGTACGCGGCCACGAGATCGGCGGCCGACCCGGCGCCGGTGGCGTCGAGGACGCGCAGCGGCATGAGCGTGCCCCTCGGGGCGACGCCGACGATGCCCGTGGCGTCGTCGCCCGTACCGGCGATCGTGCCCGCGACGTGCGTGCCGTGGCCGTTCTCGTCCTGCGGATCGCCGTCGTCGGCGACCCAGTCCCAGCCGTGGACGTCGTCGGCGAGCCCGTTCGCGTCGTCGTCGCGCCCGTTGCCGGGGACCTCGGCCGCGTTCGTCCACAGCCGGTCGCGCAGGTCCGGGTGCCCCCCGGCGACGCCCGAGTCGACCACGGCGACCGGCGGCGAGCCCGTGCCCGTCGTGACGTCCCAGGCGGCCGGCCCGGAGATGTCGGCGCCGGGCGTCCCGCTCGTCCCGAGGACAGGCTGGCCCGTGTTTTGCAGCCCCCAGAGGTAGCCGAAGTACGGGTCGTTCATCGTCGCCGTGGCCTGCCGGAGGACGTTCGGCTCGGCGTAGAGGACGTCGGGGTCGCGCTCGAGCTCGCCGATCGCCGCCCGGACGGAGGCGCCGGCGGGCAGGTCGACGACCTGGGTCCCCCGGAGGGGCAGCACCCGCTCCAGGCTGGCGTCGACCTCGGCCCGCGCGGTCGCCCGGTCGCGCGCGGTGGCGTCCGGGGCGAAGCGGACGATGAGCTCGCCACCCGCGGGGGGCCCGCCCGCGGTCGCGGCCCAGGCCGATGACGACCCGGCGCCGAGGGCGGCGCCGCAGGCCGTGGCGGCCAGGGCCAGACGGGCCGCAGCCCGCGCAGTCTGCTGAAGCACTCGCATCTTCACCCTTATCGGACGATGCGCTCGCAGCCTTAGGCCCGGTCGCCGGGCCCGAGGTCCGCGGCGTCGAAGCCCGACCCGCAGTCCACGACCTCACCGCGCTCGCCGAAGCCCGGACGCAGGACGTCGTCGCCGGGCCCGCCGACGAGGCGGTCGCGGTCGTACCCGCCCACGAGGCGGTCCTTGCCCGCGCCACCCTGGAGCAGGTCGGAGCCATGGCCGCCCTCGAGCGCGTCGTCGCCGTCCTCGCCGACCATGACGTCCTGGCCGAAGCGTCCGAAGACCCGGTCGTCGCCGGCGCCGCCGTAGAGCGCGTGGTCGCCTCCGGCACCCTCGACGTCGTCGTTGCCGCCGAGCGCCCGGCACAGGTCGTCACCCTCGCTGCCGAGCATCGTCTGGGGCCGTCCGTGCCGAGCTCCGGGCACCGCCGCAGAGCAACGTCGGGCTCGTCGCGGACGTCCTCGCAGCCCTGGAGACGCCCGCGCTCGCTGTTCAGGTTCACGTAGACGACATCGGAGCCGGGT
>JALYMR010000220.1 GCA_030773615.1 Actinomycetota bacterium | reverse complement strand
CCGTCCAGCTCTTGACGCCCTGCTTGGGCAGCCAGTGGTACTTCACGAGGACGCTCTCGCCCTCGGCGTTGACCCACTTGTAGGTGTTCACCCCGAAGCCCTGCATGTGGCGGTAGCTCGCCGGGATGCCCCGGGGGCTGTAGAGGAGCATCACCATGTGCATGGACTCGGGCGTCTGGCTGATGAAGTCGAGCTGGCGACGCGGCTCCTGACGGAAGGTGACCGGATCGGGCTTCTGTGAGTGGATGAAGTCCGGGAACTTGATCGCGTCGCGGATGAAGAAGACCCCGAGGTTGTTGCCCACGAGGTCCCAGTTGCCGTCCTCGGTGTAGAACTTGATCGCGAACCCGCGGGGATCCCGCGCGGCCTCGGAGGAGTCGCGGCCGCCGGCCACCGTCGAGAAGCGCAGGGCGACGTCCGTGCGCTTGCCCCGCTCCTGGAAGAGCTTCGCCCGGGTGAACCTCGCGATGGGCTCGTCGCCGCAGGTCCCGTAGGCCTCGAAGAAGCCGAAGGCCGTCGTGCCCCGCGCGTGGACGACGCGCTCGGGGATGCGCTCGCGGTCGAAGTGGCTGATCTTCTCGAGGAACTGGTAGTTCTCGAGCGTCGCCGGACCTCGCGCGCCCACGGTGCGCTGGTTCTGGTTGTCGTAGACCGGATGGCCCTGGCGGTTCGTCAGGACGCGGCGGTCGTCGTCCTCGGCGGGCGCCTGGCTCGAGACGTCGGTCATGCGCTGCTCCCTTCGGCGTGGTCGGACTGGCAGGCGGGGCACAGGCCCCAGAACGTCACCTCGGCCTGCTCGAGGCGGAAGCCGTGGCGGTCGGACGGCTCGAGGCAGGGCGCGCGGCCCACGACGCAGTCCACGTCGGCGGCGGTCCCGCAGGCGCGGCACACGAGGTGGTGGTGGTTGTCGCCCACCCGCGCCTCGTAGCGGGCGGGGCCGCCGGCGGGCTCGATCCGGCGGGCGAGGCCCACCCGGCGCAGCGTCTCGCAGACGTCGTAGGCGGCCTGGGTCGAGATGCTGACGCGCGAGCGCCGCACCCGCTCGATCACCCGGTCGACGGCCGGGTGGTCAGCCGACGCCTCGAGCACGCGCAGGACGGCGACGCGGGACGCCGTCACGCGCAGCCCGGCTGAGCGCAGCCGCTCGTCAGGCTGGGTCGCCGCCGGCACGCGAAGGACCGTAGCACCCACCCCTGAACCGTGTCAGGGATGGAACGATTCCAGAATTCAGTTGATCACGGCCCGCACCGGGGCGACCAGCGCTCGCCCCGGAAGGGCTTCGTGAGGTAGATGGCGCCGAGCGCGCGACCGGCCTCGACGTCGTGCGGCTGGACCCGCGCGCTGAGGAACACCGCGGGCAGCCCGGCCAGGCCGGGGCACCCCCGCAGCGCCTGGAGCAGCTCGAGCCCGTCCATGACCGGCATGGCGACGTCGACCACCGCGACCTCGGGGGCGCCGGGCGCGGCCGCGGCCGCGAGGGCCTCCTCGGCGCTGCCCGCGGTCACGACCTCGTGGCCGCCGCGGGCGAGCCGGACGCCGACGAGCTTCAGGAGGACGGGGTCGTCGTCGACGGCGAGGACGCGAGCCATGCCGGGTCGTGGGTGAGGGGGAGCGAGACCGTGAACGTGGAGCCCTCGCCGACCGTGCTCCTGCATCCGGGCGGGGTCGGTCAGCACGTCCACGCGCAGGGTCGGCCAGTCGACACTGAGCGCGACCGGGTCTTCGACCGCTTCCGCTCCTCGTCGAGCCTGAGCCGGGCGGTCCCGGGCACCGGGCTCGGCCTCGCCATCGCCATCGCCATCGTGGAGGGGCACGGCGGCGAGCTGACCGTAGCCCGTGAGGCGCTCGAAGCCGGGGTTGACGTAGAGCACGGGCAGGTCGGGGCGCGTGGCGTCGGCGATCACGATGCCGTTCGTGGCGGCGGTGAGGGCGACGTCGGTCTGGAAGACGACCTCGTTGAGGTTGTGCACGACGGAGCGGTAGCGCTCCTCCGTGTCGCGCAGAGCCTGCTCAGCGCGCCGGCGCTCCGTCCCGTCGAGCCCGGTCGCCACGACGTGACCGGGTCCTCCGTCGGGGCCCGGCAGCGCGACGCTCGACCAGGCGATGAGCCGACACGCGCCGTCGCGGGCGATCCAGCCCCGGTCGTGGCCACCGGAGGGTCCCCCGTCCACGATCGTCGCGAACCCACGCTCGGTCTCCGCGCGGTCCTCGGGGGGCACCAACAGGTCTCAGGGGCGGTGCCCGAGGACCTCTGCCTCCCGGTACCCCAGGGACCGCTCGCACGCGAGGTTGAAGCGCTCGATGCGCCCGTCGCGGTCGAGCACGAGGACGAGCGCCCCGGTCGTGTCCAGGATCGCGCTGGTGAAGTCGCGCTGACGGCGAAGCCCGTCGCCGTTGCGACGGGTCCCGTCGACGAGGCGCTGCACGGCGAGCCCGACGATGACGGCGATGGGGACGTTGACGACCGCGCGGCGCCACTCGGAGCCGGGGTACTCCGGGCCCCCGAGCAGGACGAGGGGCACGACGAAGACGAGGGCGACGCCGACGAAGCTCGTAAGCAGCGCGCGGAACGTCCCGTGCAGTGCGAGCCAGACGACGGGGAGCATGACGAGGGCCCCCACGCCGGAGGGCGAGCCGCCCAGGGCGTCGCGGGCAAGCGCGATGACGGGCAGGAACGCGAGCGGCAGCACGGCGCGCAGGAAGCCCGGCAGCCGGTGCCAGGGGGCGAGCCAGGAGAGGCCCACGATGACCGCGGCGAGCAGCCCCGCCGCCGTGAGCTCCGATGGGTGCACGGGCGTCTGGGGCGCGAGCAGCAAGGCCGCTGAGACCAGCCCGGCGAAGGCGAACGGCGCGACGCGCCGTCGCCGGTCCGGGAGGAGCGGGGGGCCGAGAGGTCCCTCATCGATCCCGTACGCAGCTGAGGTCGGCCGCTCGAGGGGGAGCTTGAGCGCAGCCGCGAGCGTCGGACAGCCGTCCACGGGCCTCTCGTGCCAGGAGGGTGAGCCGACTACCCCGGACGTGACGGACGTCCCCTTCCGTTTTGGCCTCGAGCGGGTCCGCGAGCTGCGGGCCCACGACGAGGACCGCGCGCGCGAGGAGCTCGCGGCGAGTCTCGCGCACCAGCTGCGCGGGGAGGCCCGGCTGCGTGCGGTGGGCGAGGGCGTGGAGCACGCCCGGGACGCAGCGCGTGAGGGGGCGGCCTCCGGCCTCAGCGCCCACGACCTGCTCGCCCACCAGCGCTGGCTCCAGCGCCTCGAGGGCGACCGCCAGGCCGCCGAGCTCGACCTCGCCCGGCGCGAGGCCGAGGTCGACGCTCGGCGCCAGTCGCTGGCGGCGGCGCGGCAGCGCCACGAGGCGCTCGAGCGCCTGCGCGAGCGGCGCAAGGGGGAGCACGACCTGGCCACCGCGCGGCGCCTCGGCGCCCAGCTCGACGAGATGGCGCTCGTCGGCCACCTGCGGCGGAGCGCGCGCCGATGACCCTGGCCGCCGGCGCCGTCGGTCGCGTCGAGGAGATCCGCGGCATGCTCGCCGCGCTGCAGGGCCCGGCCGCCCCGGTGGCCGCGCCTGCGCCGGCTGGGTTCGCCCAGGCGCTCG
>JALYMR010000219.1 GCA_030773615.1 Actinomycetota bacterium | reverse complement strand
GTCCCCGAATCGGGCGAAGGCCTGCGACGTCGGAGGGAGCGGGCACGCGGCGGACGCTGCGCCGGGCAGGACGGCGAGGGCGAGCGCGGCGAGCGCGACGGTCGTGGCCAGATGTCGGATGGGGCTCAAGGTGCGGGGCATGCTGCCGATCTCCTGGAGGACGCTCGCGAGCGCTAGCGGCCCCCGCGCCCGCCCGCTTGAGCCCGCGCGGCCCCTCGGGGACGCGCTGCCGCTGCCTCTGGCGCGCCGCCGCGACCTGTGCGCGTCAGGGCTCCCCTCCTGTCGACGCCCTCAAGACGCCGCCCTCCCCGCCGACATAGGGGTGGACCCGCTCCCTCCCCGGGTCGCCCTCCACCGTTGCCCCCCTTCCACCGTCTCCACGCGGCCCTGGCGGCCGCCGCGCTCGCGTGCCTGCTCGCCCCCGCGGCGGCCCTCGCCCAGCGCGGCGAGCGCACGCCGCTGAACCTCCCCGCCGACGACCCGGGCAAGCTCGAGGCCGCCGGGGGCGGGGGCGGCAGCATCGTGCGCACCGTCGTCGGGCTCGCCGTCGTGCTCGCGGTCATCTACGGCCTGCACTGGGTGCTCAAGCAGGTCAAGGCGGGCCGCGAGGAGCGTGCCGTGGGGCGCGGCCTCGCCCCCCACGCCTCCGTGGCCCTCGGCCCCAACCGCTCGCTGCACCTCGTGCGCGCGGGGACTGAGCTCGTGCTCGTCGGGGTCGCCGAGGGCGGCGTCACCCCCATCCGCACCTACAGCGAGGACGAGGCCCGCGCCGTCGGCCTGCTCGGCGACGAGGAGGACCTCGACGTCGCCCCGCAACCCGCCCCGCGCGCGGCCGCGCGCGACCTCGTGGCCACCCTCCGCAGCCGGACGGTGCGTTCGTGAGGGGCGACGGCGGCAACGCGGTCCAGCTTCTGCTGCTCGTCGGGGCGATCACCCTCGTCCCGGCGCTCCTGTTCACCGTCACCGGCTTCACCCGGATCCTCGTCGTCCTCGGCTTCATTCGCAGCGGTCTCGGCACCCCAACGGCCCCGCCGAACCAGGTGCTCGTCGGGATCGCCTTCTTCCTCACCCTGTTCGTCATGGCGCCGACCTTCGAGAAGGTGCGCGACGACGCCGTGATCCCGCTGTCGAAGGGCCGCATCTCCGAGAGCGAGGCGTTCAAGCGCGGGGAGAAGCCCATGCGCGAGTTCATGTTCCGCCAGACCCGCGATCGCGACCTGGCCCTGTTCGTGAAGCTCGGGAAGGTCGAGCGCCCGAGGACCCGGGCCGACGTGCCGACCCACGTGCTCATCCCGGCGTTCGTGATCTCCGAGCTCAAGACGGCGTTCCAGATCGGCTTCCTGATCTTCCTGCCCTTCCTCGTCATCGACCTCGTCGTGAGCTCCACGCTCATGTCCATGGGGATGATGATGCTGCCGCCCGTCTTCATCTCCCTGCCCTTCAAGGTCCTGCTCTTCGTCCTCGTGGACGGCTGGAACCTCGTGACCAAGTCGATCGTCGAGAGCTTCGCCTAGGAGGCCCCCATGGACCAGGACCTCGTCGTCGACATCGCCACGGCCGCGCTCGAGCTCACGCTGAAGATCGCGCTGCCCCTGCTGCTCGTCGGCCTCGTCGTGGGCCTCGTGATCAGCGTCTTCCAGGCCATCACGCAGATCCAGGAGCAGACGCTGTCGTTCATCCCGAAGATCCTCGCCACGGCGGCGGTCCTCGTCATCGGCGGCCCGTGGATGCTCGATCAGCTCCTGAGCTACACGCGCGAGCTCTGGGGCTCGATCCCGCAGCTCATCGGCGCGTAGTCGCCGGCCCCCCCGGCCGCTCCTCAAGTTCGGGCGACCCCTGCCGACCGAGGGGCAGACCCGCCTCCCTCCTCGGGTCGCCCCCTCCCCCTTGGACGACATCATCCGCCAATTCGGCGAGCAGCAGGTGCTCGCCTTCTTCGCCGTGCTCGCGCGGGTGAGCCCGCTCTTCGTGCTCGCGCCGCTGTTCAGCTCGCGGTCCGTGCCCACCCGGGTGCGGGGCATCGTCGCCGTCGCGCTGGCCATCGGCCTGTCCCCCGTCGTGGGCGCCGACACCGATTTGTCCACCGGCGTCTGGGACATCGGGGGCCTCATCGCGAAGGAGCTCCTCGTCGGCCTGGCCTTCGCCTTCGCCCTGGGAGCGATGTTCGCCGCCATCAACGTGGCCGGCGCGCTGCTCGACACGCTCATCGGCTTCTCCTACGGCGGCCTCGTCGATCCCGTCACCGGCAACCAGTCGGCCGTCCTGACCCAGATGTACGCGCTCGTCGGGGTCCTCGTGTTCATCGCCATCGGGGGCGACGGCTGGGTCATCCAGGGGCTCGCGCGCACCTACGACATCGTCGGGCTGGACGCCGCGCCCCAGGTCGGCCAGCTCGTCGCCGGCGCCCGCGAGGCGTTCGCCGGGATCTTCACCTCCGCCGTGCAGGTGGCCGGCCCGATCCTGCTCGCCCTCGTCATCACGGACGCCGCGTTCGGGATCGTCACCCGCGTCGTCCCCACGATCAACGTGTTCGCCGTCGGCTTCCCGGCGAAGATCACCGTCGGGCTCCTGCTGCTCGGCGTGACCCTGCCCTTCGTCGCCGGCTGGCTCGCCGGCGAGCTCGAGCGCAGCGTCGGCCAGGCCCTCCGGACGCTGCGGGTCGCCTGATGTCGAGCGGCGCCGACAAGACGGAGAAGGCCACCCCGAAGCGCCGTGAGGAGGCCCAGCGCAAGGGTCAGATCGCGAAGTCCATGGACCTCAACGGCG
Source organism: Actinomycetota bacterium (assembly GCA_030773615.1). Taxonomy (GTDB): domain Bacteria; phylum Actinomycetota; class Thermoleophilia; order Solirubrobacterales; family Solirubrobacteraceae; genus JALYMR01. Next base: position 1,406 of record JALYMR010000219.1, on the reverse strand, counting down.
CCGTGGTCCTCCTCGCGAGCCTGCTCGCCCTCGCCGCGACCGGGCCGAGCATCGTCGCGCGCTGCGAGGAGGCGATGCGCGTCACGCTGAGCCGTGTCGCCACCCCCGACGTCGTCGGGCTCGAGGGCGTCGGCCCCCTGCTCGTGGAGGCCGGTCGCGGCGTCGTCCTCGCCGTGGCCCCCGTCGTGCTCGCGTGCGTCCTCGCCGGCGTGCTGGCCAGCGCCGCCCAGACGCGGGGCAAGACCGCGCCCGGCGCGGTGAAGCCCGACCCGAAGAAGCTCAACCCGCTCAACGGCGCGAAGCAGATCTTCGGCCCCAACGCTGCCGTCGAGGGCGTGAAGTCGGTGACGAAGGTGCTCGTCGTCGGCGCGATCGTCGCGGCGGCGCTGGTCCCCGCCCTGCCCGAGCTCGGGACCCTGCTCGGCCTCAGCGCGCGCGAGCTCGCCGCGCGCCTGGCCGACGAGATCCTCGGCATCGCGCTGCGCGCCGCCGCGGCCTACCTGCTCATCGGCTTCGCCGACTTCGCGTGGCAGCACCACAAGCTCGAGAAGTCGCTGCGCATGAGCAAGCAGGAGGTCAAGGAGGAGGCCAAGGGCCAGGAGCTGCCCGCCGAGGTGCGGGGGGCCATGCGCCGCCGCCAGATCATGCTCTCGCGCGCCCGGATGATGGACGCGGTCCCCGAGGCCGACGTCGTGGTCACGAACCCCACGCACTTCTCCGTCGCCCTGAAGTACGACGGCAGCTCGCCGGCCCCGCAGGTCGTGGCCAAGGGGCAGGACCTCGTCGCCCTGCGCATCCGCGAGCTCGCCGCCGCCCACGGCGTGCCCGTCGTGCCCGACCCCCCGCTCGCGCGGGGCCTGCACGCCTCCGTGGAGGTCGGGCAGCAGATCCCCGAGGAGTTCTTCCACGCCGTCGCGCAGGTCCTCGCCTTCGTGTTCCGCGTGGCCGGGAGGACCGCGTGACCGACCTGCTCAAGCGCCTGGGGCGCCAGTCGGACCTCATGGCGGCGGGGCTCGTGATCCTCGTCGTGGTGATGATGGTCGTGCCGCTGCCGCCGGTGCTGCTGGACTTCTTCATCACCCTGAACATCAGCGTCGCGCTGGCCATCGTCGTCACGACGCTCTACGTTCACCGCGCCCTGGACTTCAGCGCGTTCCCCGCGCTCCTGCTGCTCACGACGCTCTTCCGGCTGGCCATCAACGTCAGCGTGACGCGGCTCATCCTGCTCGAGGGCGACGCGGGCCACGTCGTGGAGGCGTTCGGCACCTTCGTCGTGGGCGGCAACGTCGTCGTCGGCCTCGTCGTCTTCCTCATCCTCGTCGTCATCCAGTTCGTCGTGGTCACGAACGGCGCGGGCCGCGTGGCCGAGGTCGGGGCGCGCTTCACCCTCGACGCGATGCCCGGCA
>JALYMR010000218.1 GCA_030773615.1 Actinomycetota bacterium | reverse complement strand
CTCGCTCGAGCGTCGGGCCTCACCCGCGCCAACGAGCGCAGAGCACCCCCGCTTGCAGGACATCATGCTCGCGCCCGGCCTTCCGCCCCTTGCTCACCACCCGCCGAAGATGACGGAGCGCGAGTAGGCCCCCGGTGGCCGCCCGACCGCCGCCACTCCGAGCGGCGGTGGCGAAAGCGGTCGTCAACCATAGGTCCGGTCGTCGATGCCGGAGGTTGTCCCGTGCTCTGTAGAACTTGAAGGCGGCGGTTCTCCGCCTCGTCCGCTCGGGGTTGCGAGCGTGATGGGTGCGAAGCCAAGTCCACGAGGACAGGAGGAACCGCCGCGGTGAGGACCGTATCGGCCGGTGAGGTCGCTAGCGACGAGACGTTGGTGAGCGAGCTGCCGGAGCGGGTGCAGGAGGCGCTGGGCGAGCTGGCCGGCGCCGCGAAGGAGGGGCTGCTGGCGCTCAGCGTCGGCGTGGGGCTCGGTGTGCTGCACGAGATCATGGAGGCCGAGGTCGTCGGGCCGAAGGGCAAGCACGACCCCGACCGCACCGCCAAGCGCCAAGGCCACGAGGACGGCTCGCGCGCCTCCTCGGCCACCATGGAGTACGTCAGGGAGTCGCCGGAGGGCAACCCGAGCATCGAGGGGGGTACCCGGACGACGCGCGCCACCTCCTGCGCGGAGTGCACGCGCTGCTCCAAAACTGCGCGTCCTGCATGGTGTCGCGGGGGGGGCGATCTCGGGCGCTCGCTCGCATGTCGGCCGTGTCGCTCCGTGACGGCCGTGCGACGGCTCGCCGCAGGATCACTCTCGCCCGCGCCACGCCTTTTCGAACAACGTCTCTCGCAGGGGTTGGGGAGTGGTGGTGTGTCGGGTGTGACGTTGGTGACGCCGTTGGCAGGAGGGCCGTTGGAGCGGTCTGTGAGGGCGGCAACACGACCCCACGGCCGACCAACTACCCCAACGAACAGGGAAAGCCCCGCGGCTGCAGGGCTTTCAGAGGCGCGCCCGAGAGGATTCGAACCTCTGACCTTCGGTTCCGTAGACCGACGCTCTATCCAGCTGAGCTACGGGCGCAGCGCCGTGGCAGTGTAGCCCCGGCCTGGCCGGGAGCGGAGAGGGCGGGATTCGAACCCGCGATGGGGCTTGCCGCCCCATACTCGCTTAGCAGGCGAGTGCCTTCAGCCACTCGGCCACCTCTCCCGGAGGCCCGGGGAGTCTAGAGGCTCGACACCGAGCGCAGCGGAGCGGGCGCGGTCAGCGGTGGGGCGGCGGCTCGTCGGGCCAGCGCCCGTGGCGGTCGAAGAACTGGCGCGCGGCGTCCTCCTCGTCGCGCTCGCGCTCCGCCGCGCTCATCCGGTAGAAGAAGTTCAGCAGCCAGATGGAGAGCCCCGCGCCGACGAGGCCGGCGCCGCCCTCCATCCAGGTGATCCGATCCAGGGCGAAGCCCAGGACCATGAACGCGAGGCCGGGGACCGTGACGACGACCGGCAGCCACACGCGCACGAACCGCATGGGGCCAGCGTACGCGGGGGGCTCGGGCCGCCGCGCCCGCACCTCCCCGTCGTGCTTCGCCCACGCGCCAACCGGGAAGGATGTGGGTGCTGCCACGAACCCCCGCAAGGAGGCGGACACGTGTCCACCGAAGCGATCATCGCCATCGTCGTCGTCGCGATCATCCTGATCGCGCTGCTCGCCACGTTGCCCCGCATGCGGGCGACCGCCCAGCGCAAGCAGCGCGAGCGCGAGCTCGAGCAGCGTCGCGAGCGGGTGGCCGCGGAGCACCACTCCGTCGCCGACACCCGGGCGCAGGAGGCCGAGCGCGCCGAGCAGGAGGCGCGAATCGCCCAGCGGGAGGCCGAGCGCCGGCGCGCGGAGGCCGACCTGCATCGCGAGCGAGCGTCGGTGCACGAGCAGGGCATGGCCGACCACGAGCTCGTCGAGGAGCACGAGCGCGACCGCTTCGCGGGCATCGGCGGCGTTGACCGCGACCGCGACCGCGACGGCCTGGACGATCGGCGTGGGGTGACGGAGGAGCGCACGGTGGTCGACCGGGAGGTCAGGCGCGATGACCGGGGGTCGGCCTCCCCGGAGTTCGAGCAGGGCCGCGCCGTCGGCCACGAGGAGGAGCGGCGCGAGGAGCGCTGACCCCTCGTGCCGGCCGTCCCTCCGCCGGGGGTACCGTGCCCCCGGCGCGGAAGGTGCCCGGAGGGGTGGCAGAGCGGTCGAATGCGGCGGTCTTGAAAACCGCTGACCGGCAACCCCGGTCCGAGGGTTCGAATCCCTCCCCCTCCGCCTAGGGGGTCCGCCCGACCGCCCGTCGCACCGCGCCGGCCAGAAAGGCGGGGAGGCCGCGCCGGGCGGTGGCCAGGGCCTGGGCGACGGCGTCGGCGGCCTCCTGGCCGTGCAGGCCCGCGCCGTGGCCGAGGAGGAGGTGCTCGGGGGCCAGGGCGCCGAGCGCCCGCGGCGGGCGCAGGCGCAGCAGCGGGTGGACGGCGACCCGCTCGCCCGGCGCGCGGTAGCCCGGGGCGGCTGCGAGCGCATCGGCGCAGGCCAGCGTGCGCGACCCGGGGAACCAGAGGGCGACCTCGCGCCAGCCGGGCATCGCGGGCACGGACACCACGGTGAAGGGCGCGCCGGGGACCGCCGCCGGCACGACGTGGTGGGGCACGCCCAGCCTGGCGGCCCAGCCGGCGCAGTCGCGCGAGTGGCGATCGAGGAGCTGCACGACCCCCGCGGGCTCCCCCAGCGCCCGCACCCGCTCCTCGGCGCCCTCGTGGTCGAACGGGTCGAGGACCCAGACCCGCCCGTCGACGGCGACCGCGTGGGCGGTGCGGGTCATGAACGCCGGCTCGGCCTCGAGCCAGCCGACGATGGAGGGCAGCTCGTCGACGAAGGGCACCGGCGCTCCCCTTACCCGCCCCGCGGGTTGTCACCGCCATGCCCCGCCGCCCCGCGTCGCTCGCGTCCGCCGCCCTGCTCGTCCTCCTCGCCCTCCTCGCGCCGGCGCCGGCG
>JALYMR010000217.1 GCA_030773615.1 Actinomycetota bacterium | reverse complement strand
GGCCGGGGCAGCGGGCGGCCGGCCAGCGCGGCGCGCGCGGCGTCCTCGTCGACCGCGGAGGCCGCCGCCTTGACCTCGATGCCGGCCGCCACGAGCTTCGCGACGACCTCCTTCGCGGGCATGTCGTGCTCGCGGGCCAGCTCGTTCACACGCTTCTTCGCCATGGACCTCTGATCTTAGTGTTGACGGGGGGTCGCCTTCAGGGCACGGGCGAGGGCGCCGCGGCGCGAGGCCCGCTCGAGGCACGCGTCCGCGCAGACGTAGGCGCCGCGCCCGGGCAGGGCCTGGGCCTCGTCCTCGACGGCGCGACCGTCGACGAGGACGAGCCGGCGCAGCGCGCGCTTGCGCCCGACGCGCCGGCAGCCGACGCAGGTGCGGTGGGGGTCGGCGGGCGCTACTCCCCCACGGGCTGCGCGCCCTCGGGCTGGGGTCGCAGGCGCTCGCCGCGCTGCCCGCCGTCCCCCCCGCCGCGCGCGAGGATCGGCGCGAGCTCGTCCTCCGAGCGGCTCGGGTCCGCGAGGGCCTGCAGGTCGTCGGCGGTCAGGCCGCGCAGGACGGTGACCGAGTTCGTGTCGAACCGGCGCAGCGCCTGGTGGGCGGGCAGGCCGCAGTAGGGCGTGCCCGGCAGGGTGGCGTTCGGGCAGCGCCGGCCGCGGGTGAGGATCGCGGCGCAGCGGCCCGACGTCTCCTCCTCCTCGTAGCCCTGCTCGGCCTCCTCGTCGGCGAACTCGGTCTCCGAGCGGATGTCGACCCGCCACCCCGTGAGCCGGGCGGCCAGCCGCGCGTTCTGGCCCTCGCGCCCGATGGCCAGCGAGAGCTGGTCGTCGGGGACGATGACGGTGGCCTGGCGGGCCTCGTCGTCGACAAGCACCTCGCGCACGCGAGCGGGGCTGAGCGCCTTGGCCACGAAGCGGGCGGGCTCGTCGTTGTAGGGGATGATGTCGATCTTCTCGCCGCGCAGCTCGGAGACGACCATGCGCACGCGCGAGCCGCGGGGCCCCACGCAGGCGCCGACGGGGTCGACGCCGTCGGCGTAGGAGACCACGGCGATCTTCGACCGGTAGCCCGGCTCGCGGGCGACGTTCTCGATCTCCACGAGGCCGTCGGCGATCTCGGGGACCTCGAGCTCGAAGAGCGCCTTGATGAGCTCCGGGTCGCGGCGGCTGACGATGATCGACGGCCCCTTCGTGGAGGGCGAGACCTCCTTGATGACCGCCTTGATGCGCTGGTTGTGCTCGTAGCGCTCGCCCTCGACCTGCTCGGACTTGGGCAGGAGGGCCTCGACGCGCTCGCGCAGCTGGATGAGCGTGTACCGGTTGTCCTTCTGCTGGACGATGCCCGTGATGAGCTCGCCCACCCGGTCGCGGTACTCCTCGTACATCATGTCGCGCTCCGCCTCGCGGATGCGCTGGAGGATGACCTGCTTGGCCGTCTGCGCGGCGATGCGCCCGAAGTCGTCGGGCGTGACGTCCCGCTCGTCGATCTGGTCGCGGTACTCCTCGAACTTCGCCGGGTCGATCTCGGGGTCGGCCGGCTCCACGAGGTCGCCCGTCTCGGGGTCGACGGTCGTCCCCTCGTCGATCGTCTCCACGATGAGGTGCGCCTCGAGGCGCTCGGGGATGAGCAGCTCGATGACGCGGAAGTCCCCCGTCTCGCGGTCCACCGCGACGCGGGCGTACTTCGCCGACCCGGGCTGCTTCTTGTACGCGGAGAGCAGCGCGTCCTCGAGGGCGACCGTGAGCTTCTCGGACGAGATGCCCTTCTCCGCCGCCAGGCCGCGCATGGCCTCAAGGATCTCGCGTGACATGGCTACTCCTGGATGAGGTTGGACCGGCTGATGGCGCTGTAGGGAATCGCGACGACGCCCGCGTCGGCGGCGATGGTGACCTCGCTGTCCGACGCGCCGACGAGCTCGCCGGTGAAGGAGCGGCGGCCGTCGCGCGGCTCGCGTGTCCGGACCCGGGCCCGGCGACCCAGGTAGCGCTGGAAGTGGGCGGGCTTGGAGAGCGGGCGCTCCACGCCCGGTGAGGAGACCTCGAGCGCGAAGTGCTCGCGCACCGCGTCGAGCTGACGGGTGACGCGCTCGCAGAGGGCGAGGTCGACGCCCTCGGGGTGGTCGATGAACAGGCGCACCGTGCCCCCGCCGAGCAGCTCGGCGAGCAGCACCTCGACGTCGGGCTCGACGTCTGCGAGCCGCGCCTCGATGTCGCCCTGGATGTCCACCCTGCCCTCCCCTCTACGACAGGGAGCGGGCTCTCGCCCGCTCCCGAACAGCCGGTCGGCCAACGGCCGACGCGATCTCTCGTTGCCCGTGAGGATAGCAACGTGGACGCGCCCAGCGGCCGCCGCCGGGGAGGCGCCGCGCGGCCGTGGAGGGCCGGGCCGGCGCGTAGACTCGCCCCCTCATGGACTCTGCCTACGAGCTCTTCCAGGCCGGCACGCGCCTGCTCGCCGCGGGGGACTTCCACGCCGCCGCGGTCCCCCTCTCGCGGGCCCGCGAGCTCGAGCCCGACAAGGCCTCCGTCCGCGAGGCGCTCGGGCGGGCGCTCTTCGGCTCGCAGCGCTACCGCGAGGCGGCCGAGGAGTTCGGGGCGATCGTGGAGCGGGCGCCCACGAACGACTACGCCCTCTTCTGCCTGGGCCGCTCCCTCCAGCAGCTCGGCCGCCACGACGAGGCCCGCGGCCCCCTCGCGCTCGCCTGCAACCTGCGCCCGGAGCGCCGCGACTACCGGGTCTACCGCGACCGCGCGCGGCGCCGGGCGGCCTAGCTGTAGTTCCTGACCACGTTGTTCGGGTGAGGTAGCCATCCGGGCCTCCTTGGAGGCTGAGAGGGGTGCTCAAGCCACTCAGTTC
>JALYMR010000216.1 GCA_030773615.1 Actinomycetota bacterium | reverse complement strand
GGCCTGCGGTGCTCGGGGCACCGCGGGCCGTCGCTCACGCGCCGCAGCCGAGGACGGCGCAGACCTTGAGGGCACGAGGGGATGGTCGCGCGAGCGGCGGTCGAAGCCTTGCCACTCGAGAGACTTGAACCTCTCCGTGGGAGGATCTTGGGAGGACGATCCTCCCAAGAGGCGGGTCCAAGCGGTTCGAGGCGGGTGACTCACCCATCGCCGGGCAGCGCCGCTACTCCCCTACTTGCAGGAGAATTGCGGCCCCAGCGGAGGGGGAGGGATTCGAACCCTCGGTGGACCGAAGGCCCACAACGGTTTTCGAGACCGCCCCGTTCAACCACTCCGGCACCCCTCCGAGCGCGAGAGAGCCTAGCGTCGGGCGCGCGGGCGAGCGGTGCCCAGGGCCACGTGCGGGTGCGACGATGGCGTCATGTCCAACCCCGCCTCCGACCCGGTCGAGCCGGCGCCCGCGGCGACCGGCGGCTGCCTGTGCGGCGCCGTGCGCTTCCGCGTCGACGGCCCGCTGCGCGACGTCGTGAACTGCCACTGTGGGCGCTGCCGGCGCACCCACGGCCACGTCGCGGCGTACACCGCCACCGAGCCGCGGCACCTCACGCTCGTCGAGGAGCGCGGGCTCGCCTGGTACCGGGCCGACGAACGCGATCGCGGCTTCTGCCGGGAGTGCGGCGCGAGCCTCTTCTGGCGGGCGGCGGGCCGGGGCACGATCTCCATCGCGGCGGGCACGCTCGACGCCCCCACCGGGTTGCGGACGGTCGCCCACATCTTCGTGGCCGACCGGGGCGACTACTACGACCTCGAGGACGACCTCGAGCGCTTCCCCGAGGGGCGCGCCTCACGCCAGCCCTAGCGCCGCGAGGCGAAGAACGCGCGCAGGAGGGCCGCCGACTCCGCGGCGAGCAGCCCGCGGGCCACGACCGGGCGGTGGTTCAGGCGCGCCTCCGCGAGCACGTCGAGCACGCTGCCCGCCGCTCCCGCCTTCGGGTCGGCGGTGGCGAACACGACGCGGGGCACGCGGGCGAGCACGATCGCGCCCGCGCACATCGCGCAGGGCTCGAGCGTGACGTAGAGGACGGTGTCGAGCAGTCGCCAGCTCCCCAGGGCGCGGCTGGCGTGCCGCAGGGCGAGGACCTCCGCGTGCGCTGTGGGGTCCTGGCGAAGCTCACGTTCGTTGTGGCCCGCGCCGATGAGCTCCCCATCGTGGACGACCACCGCACCGATCGGCACGTCGTCGTGCCCCATCGCCGCCTCCGCCTCGCGCAGGGCGAGGCGCATGAACCACTCGTCGCGGGGGAAGAAGCGCGTGCCCACCCGGGGGAACTCTCCCATGCCCCCGGTGTTGGGGTGAGGGCCGTGCTCCGCCTCGCGCCGCTGCTCGCCACCCTCGGGTGCCTCCTCACCGCCGCGGCGCCCGCCGCCGCGCGCGAGCCGGTCGCCCCGCTGGCCCACGCCACCGCCATGCACCCCAACGACCCGGGCCAGGGCGCGCCCGGGGGCTGGAGCGCGGTGCAGTGGAACTTCAGCGGGCCGTGGAGCGTGAACGCCCCGGAGGCCTGGGGCAACGTGGCGGACGCGGACGCTCCCGGGGGCCGCGGGACGGTCGTCGCCGTGCTCGACACGGGCGTCGCCTACCGAGACGCCGGGCGCCTGCGGCGCTCGCCCGACTTCCGGGCCGGGGACTTCGTGCGCGGGTGGGACTTCGTCGGGGGCGATCCCTACCCCGACGATCGCAACGGCCACGGGACCCACGTGGCCTCCACCATCGGCGAGGCCACGAACAACGGCATCGCCCTCACCGGGCTGGCCTACGGGGCGCGCATCCTGCCCGTGCGCGTCCTCGACGACCGGGGGCGGGGAGACGCGAGGACGATCGCCCGCGGGGTCCGCTACGCCGCCCGCCGCGGCGCCGACGTCATCAACCTCTCGCTCGAGTTCGGCGCCGGCGTGACCCGCGACGACATCCCGGGCCTGCTCGACGCCATCTCCGACGCGCGCCGCGCCGGGACGCTCGTCGTCGGCGCCGCGGGCAACGACGGCGACCAGCGCGTCGCGTGGCCCGCGCGATACCGCGACGTGCTCGCCGTAGGGGCCACGACCGAGCGCGGCTGCCGCTCGGACTTCTCGAACGAGGGCGCGGGCCTCGACGTCGTCGCCCCCGGGGGCGGCGGCGATGCCGCCGTCGATCCCGACCCCCGCTGCAAGCCCGACGCCTTCGGCCGCCCCATCGTCCAGCTGACCTACCAGGGCTCCCTGCGGCGCTTCGGCTACCCCTCGACGTACGAGGGCACCTCCATGGCCGCGCCGCACGTCTCCGCCGCCGCGGCGCTCGTCATCGCCAGCCGCGTGCTCGGCCGCCACCCCTCCCCGGCCGCCGTGAAGGCGCGCCTGGAGGGCACGGCGCGGGACCTCGGCGCGCCTGGACCGGACCTGCGCTTCGGCGCCGGCCTGCTCGACGCGGCGGCCGCGACCCGCCGCTAGCGACGGTCGACGGCGCGCCTAGAGCAGGCGGGTCAGCGCGATGATCGCCCCCGCGAGCACGAAGATCACGATGAGGACCTGCATCCAGATCCAGAAGGGCGACACGACCCGACCGTAGCTCAGGACCCGCCGAGTGCCCCGCGCAGCTTGCGCAGCGCGCGGTACACGCGGCCCTCGATCGTGGTGAGCGGCTGGTCGAGCAGGCGGGCGATCTCGGGGACGCTGAGGTCGGCACCGAAGCGCAGCGCGATGGCCTCGCGCTCCTCGGGCGAGAGGACCGCGAGCGCCTCGACGACGTCTGCCGCGTCTCCACGCGGGCCGAGGCGTCCTCGAGCGCCTCCTCGACGCGCACGCCCGCCAGGACCCGCGCCTCGACCGCGTCGCGGCGGACCCGGTCGCGCACGAGGTTCAGCGCGGTCGTGTAGAGCCACGCCTTGCCGTCCTGGCGCCGCGGATCGAACCGCGAGCTGCGCAGGGCACGCTCGAACGTCTCGCTCACGACGTCCTCGGCCTCCTGCCGGTCACCCGTCCGGAAGACGAGGAACCGCAGCAGGCCCGGTGCATGTTGGACGAAAAGCTGATCGAAGTCGGCGTTGCGCACGGTCAGGATGCGTCCTGCTCGTTCGTAAGAGGATCATGAGCAGTCTCGGAGAACAAGACATCGGGCCGGAGTTCGACGATGTCGTGGCGCGCCTGCGCGCCGAGCGACCGGACCCCACACCGTTCGAGCTCGACGAGTTGCGACGAAGGATCCACGCGCGAGCTGAGCGGCGCTCGCGGAGCAAGCCCCAACGGAGGATGATGTTCATGAAGTCACGGATGGCAATCACGATGATGCTCGTGCTCGGCCTGCTCCTCACCACCGCGGGTGCCGGCCTGGCCACCTCGGGGGTGGGCGACGACGCCGGTCGCGCGCAGTACCCGACCGAGCGGCCGACGACGACGCCCACGCTGCAGCCTCAGGCGCCGCCCCAGGCCCCGGCTCCGGCGGTGGCCCCGCTGCCCGCGGCGCCCGCCCCCGCGGTCCCCGCGCCCCAGCCCGAGAGCGCGGTGCTCGACGAGTCGGTCGAGTCCCCCGCCCCGGCCGCCCAGCCCGAGGCTGACGCCGTCGCCCGGGCGCAGGAGCAGGCCGCTCCCGCCCAGGCCCCGCGTCAGGTCGTCGCGCAGCAGTCCACGGACAGCCTGCCCTTCACGGGCTTCGCCGCCCTGCCCGTGCTCCTGGCCGGCGTGGCGCTCCTCGTCACCGGCGCGACCCTCCGGCTGCGCAGCCGCTAGGGACAGCCGCTCCCGGCCGTCAGGCCGACTTTCGAGAGGCGGGCTCCGGCCCGCCTCTCGTCGTTCCGGGAGGACGCGTTCGCCGCCCTCAGATCGGCAGACGGGCGTCCCGGGCCTGGCGCCGCCAGCGCGACGGCTGCGCACCCCGGAAGCGGCGCACCGCCGCGCGTGTGTAGGGCGAGAGCGGGTTGAGGCGCAGCGCCGCGCGCGCCGCGGGCCGCGGGTCGAGCCCGGCGGAGGCGCGCAGGAGCGCGAGGCCGTAGTGCAGCTCCCAGTTGCGCGGATCGCGCTCGAGGCCGGCCTCGAAGGCGCGCACCCCGAGCTCGGGCCGCCCCAGGCGCGCGTCGCAGTACCCGAGCACGATGAACGGCTCGGCGCGGACGGGCAGCGCCGCGTTGGCGGCGAGCGCCGCGTCGATCGCGGTGGCGCACCTCCCCGCCCGCAGGGCGGCGACGGCGCGCTCGAGCTCCCCCTGCGAGGTGCGCGCGAGCCAGGGGGTGACGAGCACGCCGAGCACGGCCAGGCCGGCGAGGACCCGCGCGAGCCGGGGGGCGGGCAGCGCCCGCGCCGAGGCGCCCTCGCGACCGGCGAGCACCGCCGCGCCGAGGGCGAGCACGGGGAGCGTCACGACGGGCATCTCCCAGTCCCAGTCCACGCCCGCGTGGACGGCCCAGGTCAGGACGACGGCAAACACCGCGGCGCCGACGGCCCGCTCGGACCCCCGCGCGCGAAGGAGGGCGCCGACGAGCAGGCAGGCCACGACGAGCGCCACGAGCGCGGCGCCGACCACCCCGAGCTCCCCGAGCGCCTCGAGGTAGAGCGAGTGGGCGTCGCGGACGATGAACTCCTCGGGGCGCGCCTGGGCCCAGAGGACCTCGTACGTCCCGGCCCCGGCGCCCCGCAGGCGATCGCGCTCGAAGCCGTCGAGCGCGACGCGCCAATGGTGCAGCCGTCCGTTGTTGCCCACCTGGGAGAGCCGTTCGCGCCGGTCATCCGCCTTCGCCAGGGTGTCGCCCTCCAGGAACCCCGTGTACGCCCGCTCGACCCGCTCGGGGACGTCGAGGGTGACGGTGCCGGCCGCGAGGACGCCCACGGCGAGCACGGCGAGGGCCGCGGTGAGGCGGCGACGCGAGGAGCGCGAGAGCCGCAGGCGGGCGAGCCGGGCGTCGAGGGGCAGCGCCGCGACCCGCAGCGCAGCCG
>JALYMR010000215.1 GCA_030773615.1 Actinomycetota bacterium | reverse complement strand
CGTCGAGGTCGCCGACCTCGCCGCCCGCAGCCGGGCGGACCGGCGGGCCGACCGGCGCTTCGCGACCCGCACCGCCCGGTCGGAGCTGCCCAGCGGGCGCGACGCGTACCGCCGGCTCGCCGACGTGGAGCTCGAGGTCAAGGAGCTCGCCCTGCGCCACCCGACCCTGGCCCGGGCGCTCACCCTCCCGCATCCGACCCTGGAGGGACGCGCCGTCGTCGGCCTCGAGATCGGCGAGGACCCCGGCGCGCGCGACGGCCGGCCCGTCCTCGTGAGCCTCGGCGCCCACCACGCCCGCGAGTGGCCCTCCGTCGAGCACGTCATGGAGCTCGCCCACGACCTCCTCGCCGGCTACGGCGCGGACGAGCGGATCACCCGCCTGCTCGGGCGCACCCGCGCGATCCTCGTCCCCGTGGTCAACCCCGACGGCTTCAACGTCTCGCGCGAGGCCGACCCGGCGGGCGCTCCCGACTTCGCCCTGCTCGACTACGAGATGAAGCGCAAGAACTGCCGGCCGGCGCCGAGCCCGGCGTACGCCGGGCCCTGCGCGGCGAGCCCCGCCGGGCGCCTGGGCGGCGTGGACCCCAACCGCAACTACGGCGGCCTGTGGGGCGGGCCCGGGGCGGGGGTCTTCTGGGGCAGCGACACCTTCCGCGGCGCCGGCCCGTTCTCCGAGCCCGAGACCCAGAACGTCCGCGAGCTGCTGAGCACGCGGCAGGTCACGACGCTCGTCTCGAACCACACCTACGCGAACCTCGTCCTGCGCCCGCCCGGCGTGGCCGCGACCCGGCCGCCGCTCGAGGAGCCGCTCTACGCCGCGCTGGGCGAGCGGCTCGCCGCCCGCAACGGCTACGCGAGCGTCCCCGGCCACCGCCTCTACGACACGACGGGCACGACGGAGGACTGGTCCTTCTGGACGACGGGGGGCCTCGGGTTCACCTTCGAGATCGGCGGGGAGGGCTTCCACCCGCCCTTCGAGCGGGCGGTGGTCGACGAGTACCTCGGGCGCGGATCGGCCGCGGGGGCGGGGCGGGGCGGCAACCGGGCCGCGTACCTCGAGCTGCTCGAGGCGACGGCCGACGCGAGCCTGCACGGCGTGCTCGCCGGGGAGGCGCCGGCCGGCGCCACCCTACGCCTCGAGCGACGCTCCCTGACGCCGACCTGGCCCGTGTGGGGCGACGACGCCGGGGGCTCGGTGGGCGAGCCCCTGCGCTTCGAGGACGTCCTGGCGGACGAGCTCGTCGCTCCGGGCGGGCGCTTCACCTGGCACGTGAACCCCTCGACGCGCCCGCTCGTGGCCGGGCGCCTGGGCCGCGACCCCGTCGCCCCGCCGCAGGCTCCGGCCCCGCTGGCCAACCCGCCCGGATACCCGGCGCCGGACCCCGGCCAGCGCTCCTTCGAGGACGTCGCCTTCGAGGTGCAGGGCCCGCCCGCCGCGGACAACGGCCGGCTCGCGGTGGCCATCTCCTGGGCCAGTCCGCGGGACGACTGGGACCTCGTCGTGCTCGACGGGCGCGGCCGCGTCGTGGCCGAGTCGCTCGCCCCGCAGGGCACGAGCGAGGCGGCGGCGGTGGTCGACCCGCCGCCCGGGCGCTACGTCGCGCGGGTGCTGAACTACGCGGCGGCGCAGGGGACGGACTGGAGCGGCGAGGTGCGCTTCGAGGCCCCGCCGCCGACGACCCGCGGCGAGCGGGAGCGCTGGTCGCTGACCTGCACGTCCCCCGGCGGCGAGGTGCACCCGACGCGCGAGGTCGCGGTCGACCGGGGCGAGCGGGTGGAGCTCGGCGAGCCCTGCGCCGCCCCGGCGGACGGGTAGCCTCGCGCCCACGCCGGAGTAGCTCAGCTGGTAGAGCGACGACCTTGTAAGTCGTGGGCCAGGGGTTCGAGTCCCCTCTCCGGCTCTCGTCGCGGCCCGGCCCCCGGGCGGGCACTAGCCTCGGGCGTCGTGCGCCCCCTCCTCGCCCCCCTCGTCGCCCTCGCCCTCGCCCTCGCCCTCGCCCTCGCGGCGTGCAGCGGCGGGGAGGACGAGGAGCCGGCCGAGGGCGCGGCGGCCCAGAACCAGCCCGCGGCCCCCGAGGCCCCCGAGGCCCAGGTGCAGGTCGCGAACGCCGCCGACCAGACCGCGAAGCCCAGGGTCCGCGTCCCCGACGGCGTGGAGCCCCCGCGCGCGCTGCGCACCCGGGACCTCGTGCCCGGGGACGGCCCGGCCCTGCGCGCGGGCGACCAGGTCACGATGCAGTACGTCGGCGTCTCGTGGTCGACGGGGCGGCAGTTCGACGCGAGCTGGGACCGGGGGGAGCCCTTCGGGTTCCAGCTCGGCGCCGGCCAGGTCATCCAGGGCTGGGACCGCGGCCTGGTGGGCATGCGGGTCGGCGGTCGCCGGCTGCTCGTCATCCCGCCCGACCTGGGCTACGGCGCCCAGGGCCAGCCCCCGGACATCGCGCCGAACGAAACGCTCGTTTTCGTCGTCGACGCGGTGCGCGTCAACCGCTCGACCTAGCGGCGAGACGACCCTGCGCAGCGCGCGTCAGGCTGCGCGCTCGGCGAGGTGCGTGCCCACCTTGCGCTTCACGCGCTGCAGCGCGTTGTCGACCGTCTTCGCCTCGCAGCCCAGGCGGCCGGCGATCTCCTCGTAGGGCCGCCCCTCGAGGTACAGGGCGAGCACGCGCGACTCGAGCTCGGAGAGCGCGGTGGACAGGCAGTCCACGAGCGAGCGCAGCTCCTCGGTGGAGATGACCTGGCGGACCGGGTCGCGGACGGCGGGGCCGGGGATCACGTCCTCGAGCGTCGGCTCCCCCTCGGGGGCGCTCGCCGGCGTGTAGGAGAAGGACACGTAGCCGTTGAGCGGGGTGTGCTTGTTGCGCGTCGCCGTCTTCACCGCGGTGATGATCTGGCGCGTGATGCAGAGCTCCGCGAAGTTGCGGAACGACGACTCGCGGTCGGGCCGGAAGTCGCGCACGGCCTTGTAGAGCCCGATGAGGCCCTCCTGGAGGAGGTCGTCGCTGTCGCCCCCGGCCAGGAAGTACGAGGAGGCCTTGAGCCGGACGAACCCCTGGTAGCGCCGCACGAGGCGCTCGAGCGCGGTGGCGTCTCCCCCCTTCGCAAGGCTGATGAGGTACAGGTCGTCGACCTGGACCTGAGGTCGAGACGACTGGGAGCTGCGGGCCACGAGCACTCCTCCTCGGACCCGGTTGCCCGGGTCGGGTTCGGCTCAGCGACGACCCCTCCCCGGGCGCCCCTGCTTCTGGGTGGAAAACGCTTTATCTCAGCTTGAGGCTGAGGAGAGGGGAATGTAGCGGCTCCGGGAGACCTGTCAAGGCTCCCGGGTGCGCACCGCCCCGTAGAGCAGCACCGCGGCGGTGGCGCTCACGTTGAGCGAGGCCACCCGGCCCCGCAGCGGCAGGCTCACGAGGACGTCGCACGCGCGCGCCACCCGCGGGCGCAGCCCCTTGCCCTCGGCGCCGAGGACGAGCACGACGCGGCCGCGCAGGTCCACGTCGTCGTAGCGCGTCGGCGCGGCGGCGTCCGCGCCGTAGCACCACGACCCCCGCGCCTTGGCCTGCGCGAGGAAGTCCGCGAGGTTGCGCACGAGGGCGACGGGCAGGTGCTCGACCGCGCCGGCCGAGGCCTTGCAGGCCGCGGGGGTCACGAGGGCGGAGCGCCGCTCGGGCAGCACGACGCCCGCGGCGCCGGCGGCCTCCGCGGTCCGGCAGACCGCGCCGAGGTTCTGGGGGTCCTGGACCTCGTCGAGGGCCACGAGCAGCCCGTCGGGCACCGCGAGCAGCGCGTCGGGGTCGGCGTACGGGAAGGCGCCGGCCTGCGCGCACACCCCCTGGTGGTCGGGCGACCCCGCTCGGCGCTCGACCTCGTGGGCCTCGACGACGTGGACGCGGGCCCCGGCGAGCCACGGCTCGCGGGCCGCGCGCGCCGTCGCCCACACCTCCCGCACCGGACGCCGGCCCGCGCGCAGCGCCTCGCGCACGGCCTGGCGGCCGTAGAGGACCACCGGGCGCTCAGCCCCCGGCGGGGACGAGCTCGGCGCCCTGGGGGCCGTCGCGGACCTCCCAGCCCCGGGCGCGCAGCTCGTCGCGCAGCCGGTCGGCCTCCCCGAAGTCCCGCCGGGCGCGCGCCTCGACCCGCCGCTCGAGCAGCTCGAGATCCTCCGCCGTCGCCCCCGGCCCAGCGTCGAGCAGCGGGTCGGCCAGGTTGGCCAGGCCGAGGGCGTCGAGCATCTGGGCGAGGTCGGCGCGCCCGACGGGCCCCGGGCGGCGGTTCGCCTCGCGGACCCAGGCGTGGAGGTGCCCGAGCGCCTCCGGCGTGTTGAAGTCGTCGGCCAGCGCGTCGAAGAACGCCTCGCGGTGCTCGGCCATGTCGCTCGGCGAGGGACCGTCCGCGAGCCGCCGCGCGGCGTCGCGCAGCCGCCGCACCTGGGCCTGGGCCGCTCCGAGGGTGCGGTCGTCGAACAGGACGGGCTCGCGGTACTTCGCGCCGCAGAGGAACAGGACGAGGACGTCGCGTCCCCAGCGGGCGAGGACCTCGTGCAGGGCGGCGACGTTGCCCAGCGACTTGGCCATCTTCTGCTCGCCGAGCTGGAGCATCCCGTTGTGCAGCCACACCTGCGCGAGCTCGGCGTCCCGGGCGCACCGCGTCTGCGCCGCCTCGTTCTCGTGGTGGGGGAACACGAGGTCGCTCCCGCCGCCGTGGACCTCGAAGCCCACCCCGAGGAGGTCCTCGGCCATGGCGGAGCACTCGATGTGCCAGCCTGGCCGGCCCGTGCCCCAGGGCGCCTCCCACGCGGTGTCCTCCCCCGGCTTGCGCGCCTTCCACAGGGCGAAGTCCAGTGGGTCCTCCTTGCGCCCCGCGCCCTCGAGGTCCTCGCCCTGGTCCATGTCGTCCACGCTGCGCCCCGAGAGCGAGCCGTAGCTCGGGTCCGAGCGCACGCGGAAGTACACGTCGCCCTCCACGGCGTAGGCGTGGCCCCGGGCGACGAGCTCCTCGATGAGGGCGACGATCCCGGGCACGGCGGCGCTGGCCAGGGGCTCGTGATCGGGACGCCCGAGGCCGAGGGCGTCCGTGTCCTCCCGGTAGCGGGCGATCATCTCCTCGGCGAGCTGCGCGGAGGCCACGCCGAGCTCGCGGGCCGCGTCGTAGATCTTGTCGTTGACGTCGGTGACGTTCACGACGAGGGTCACGGCGTAGCCCTCACGCTCGAGGAAGCGCTTGAGCAGGGAGAAGACGACGTAGGGCCGGGCGTTGCCCACGTGGATGCGCGCGTAGACCGTCGGCCCGCAGGCGTAGACCCCGACCTCGCGGCCCCGGCGCGGGCGCAGCGCGACGAGCTCGCCCGAGCGCGTGTCGTGGAGGCGGATGGTGCGCACGCTCCGAACCTTAGGGTCCTGCGCCGTGCCCCCCGCGTCCCGCTGAACTCGCCCTGGACGGTGTTCGCCGAGGGCGTGGCCGTCCAGAGCACGCTGTCCGTCGGCACGGCCACGGTGGCGACGAGCCTCGTGGTCCTCGCCCTGTGGATCCCCCTGCGCCAGCGTCCCGGCCTGGGCACGCTGGCCAACGCGGTGACCATCGGCCTGGCGATCGACGCCACGCTCGCCCTGCTCCCGGCGCCGGCCGGGTTGCCCCAACGGGTGACCGCCGTCGGGCTCGGCGTCCTGCTCGTCGCCCTGGGCAGCGGGCTGTACCTCGGTGCCGCCCTCGGGCCCGGGCCGCGCGACGGCCTCATGACCGCACTGCACCGTCGCACGGGCGTGCCGATCGCCGCCGTCCGCGCCAGCCTGGAGGTCGGGGTGCTCGCCGCGGGCGTCGTCCTGGGCGGCACCGCCGGGGTGGGCACGCTCGTCTTCGCGCTGGCGATCGGGCCCGCGGTGGCCCTCGCCCTGCGTGCCGTACGGGCGCCGCCCGCCGCCTACTCGTAGACGACGAGGTCCGGGGGCGGGGTGAGGCGCAGGGTCTCCCGGGGGCTCATCAGGTCCGTGTCCTCGCGGTAGAAGAGCTTGAAGCCGTCGTGGAAGCGCACGGCCTCGTCCGTGAACAGGTCGTACTTCTGGATCTTGGCCTCCGGGGTGCCGAAGCCGTCCACGTTCATCGTCATGGCCAGACCGGGCCGCTTCCGCAGGCTCGCCTTGTCGCGGATCATGTCCTGGGTGAACTGGTGGACGACGAAGAGCTTCTCGGGCAGCCGGTGTCGGCGCACGATGTCGCTCACGAACCTCGAGACGCGGTTGACCTCCGCCGCGCTCACCGAGCCGATGACCTGCCCGGGCACCTGCCCGGCCTCCATGCGCCACTCGGGGTCCAGGGCGAGCCCGACGTCGGGCTCGCGCAGCCAGCGCCGCAGCGCGCGGGCCTCGCTCATGAAGTCGGCCCGCCCGGGTTGGATGTCGAGCAGCAGCAGCGCCCGGTGCCGGCGCGCCGCGCGCAGGTAGCGCCGGATCGTCGACCGCGACTGGCGGTAGCGGTACAGGCCGTCGTCGCCGGGCGCGGCGTTGACGATGGTGGCGATGAGCTCGAGCGCGGGGAGCACGGGCCGCGTCCTGCGCCGGAAGGGCCGCGCCGCGCGCT